>JBCCTP010000061.1:0-14166 GCA_039198505.1 Actinomycetota bacterium
GAGCTGGGGTGCGCGGTGTTCGTGTCAGCGCATGTTGGTGGATGTGCAGGATGTGCTGACGTGAGCGGGCGGGCGGTGGGCGGAGCTCTGCTGGCGCTCATCGGTCTGGGTGCGGTCGGCTGCGCGGACGATCCTGATCCGGCGGTCGCCGTCGGGATCGGACCCGACGACGTCGGCGCCGTGATGGCACAGCCCTGCGATCGACCGACGGCGAGGACCGGTGTCGGCACTCGACTCGACGACGGGTCGGTCCTCACGGCGGCGCACACGGTCGACGGTGCCCTCCGCCGGTTGACGATCGACGGTGCCGAGGCCGACGTCCTCTCGATCGACCTCGACCGCGACCTCGCTCTCCTCGCGGAGGCGGGCTCCGCTGTCGCGCCATCGATCGTCCAACCCGAGCTCGCGCCGGTGGAGCGCGGCGACGAGGTCGAGGTCCTGCTCGGTTCCGCCGAGTCGACGGTCGTCGAGGTCGACCGAACGGTACGGCTCGTCGTCGACGACGTGACCGACGATCGACGATCGGAGCGCCGTTCGCACGTCGTGCGGCCGGGACTGCCGTCGGGTTCGAGTGGTGCCCCGGTGGTCGCCGACGACGGTCACCTCGTCGGCGTCGTGGTCCTGACCGGGCGTCGGACCGACGAATCGTTCGTGGTCGCGGGCGATGAGGTGGTCGCCTTCCTCGACCACGCAGCGTCGCCCGGAGGAACGGGGAGTGGGCGGCTGCTCACGGTGGGTGCGTGCGAGTAGTACGGTCCCGCGATTCCACCGTCCCCCGGGCGGCGGGATCCACGTGAACAGGGAGGAACACGATGCGAAAGACGCTCATCCGACTCGCCGCACCGGTGGTGCTGGCCGGCCTCATCGGCGCGGCCTGTACCACCGACGACGACGAGCCCGACGCCACCGACGCGGTGGAGGAATCCACCGACGAACCAGCCGACGAGCCGGCGGACGAACCCGCCGACGAACCGGCGGACGAACCTGCTGACGAGCCGGCCGACGAGCCCGCCGACGAGGAGCCAGCCGACGAAGAACCCGCGGACGAGGAGCCGGTCGAAGAGGTCCAGTCGGGCGAATCACTGCTCGACACCGTGATCGCCAACGACGCCGTGCGCTGCGGTACCCGCGACGCGCTGCCCGGGTTCGCCGTGCTGACCGAGGACGGTGACCACGTCGGTTTCGACGCCGACTTCTGTCGTGTGATCGCTGCCGCCGTGCTCGGCGACGCGACCAAGGTCGACTTCATCGACCTCGAAACGCCCGACCGCTTCACCGCGCTCCAGTCGGGTGAGGTCGACGTGCTCGTGCGCAACACCACCTGGACCGCCAGCCGTGACGGCGGCGAGGGAGCGACCTTCCTCCAGCCGAACTTCTACGACGGCCAGGGCATGATGGTCGCCGCCGACAGCGGCTTCGCCAGCCTCACCGACATGGACGGCGTGATCGTCTGCGTCGCCCAGGGCACCACGACCGAGGGCAACGCCGCCGCCGAAGCGGCCCGTCTCGGACTCAACTGGGAGATCCGTGCGTTCGAGGACGTCGAGCTCATCCAGCAGGCGTTCGAAGCCGGACAGTGCGACGGCTGGTCGTCGGACCGCAGCCAGCTGACGGGCCTCCGTTCGGAGTTCCCGGCCGGCCCCGAGGCGCTGACGATCCTGCCCGAGACGTTCTCGAAGGAGCCGCTCGCGCCGGCCGTGTCCGACGGTGACACCCGTTGGGCCCAGGCGGTCAACTGGGCGGTCTTCGCCACGATCCAAGCGGAGGAGTTCGGGATCACCTCGGAGAACGTCGGCGACTTCGCCGACACGACCGACATCACGATCCAGCGCTTCCTCGGCCTCGAGATCGAGGGCGATGACGGAGCCGCCGTGCTCGACCCGGGCCTGGGTCTGCCGCCCGACTTCGGGTTCCAGGTCGTGTCGCAGGTCGGCAACTACGGCGAGATCTTCGATGCGCACCTGGCCCCGCTGGGCCTCGAGCGTGGCGTCAACTCACTGTGGACCGACGGTGGTCTGCTCTACGCACCGCCGTACCGCTGATCCGTCGACCCATCGACCCATCCAGCTGAGGCGAGCTGATCGATGACCACCGCAGGCGCGCGCGTCCCGCTCTGGCGGGACGTGCGCGTCCTGCAGTGGATCATCCAGCTCGTCGTCGTCGCCGCCGCCGTTCTCGCACTCTTCTGGCTCTACGGCAACTACACCGAGAACTCCGAGCGGCTCAACATCCCGACGTCGCTCGACTTCCTCGACAACCCGACGTCGTTCGAGATCACCGGCAACGACCTGTCGCAGAACGCCCCGGTCCGCGACGCGTACTACGAGGGGTTCCTCAACACGCTCCGCGTGTCGGTGGCGGGCATCGTCGCCGCCACGGTGCTGGGCACGATCATCGGCATCGGCCGACTGAGCCAGAACTGGCTCGTCCGCAAGATGGCCACCGTCTACGTCGAGGCCGTGCGCAACGTCCCGCTCGTCCTCTTCCTCATCGCCGGGTTCCTCGCGATCGTCCTGGGCGTCTTCCCCCAAATCGCCGACGCGTGGGAGCCTCTCGGTCTCGCCGTCATCTCCAACCGCGGGATCGCGATCCCCTGGTACGACGGGGCGGGCTACGGGCTCCTCGTGATCGGCCTGATCGCGGCGGTCGTCGCCTGGGCCGTGTCCCGCTGGCGTCAGGTGCTCTTCGCCCGCACCGGCACCACGCCGCGCACCGGACTCTGGGCCGGTGGCGCGTTCCTCGCCGTCGTCCTCATCGGGTGGTTCGGGCTCGGGTACGCGTGGTCGATCCCCGAGATCGACGGGCGCCTGACCACCGGCGGGATCCGGATCGACCCGTCGTTCTTCGCGCTCTTCTTCGCTCTCGTCATCTACACGGCCAGCCACATCGCCGAGATCGTCCGTGGCTCGATCCAGGCGGTTCCGAAGGGACAGGGTGAGGCCGCCAGCGCACTCGCCCTCAGTGGGTTCCAGCGCATGTGGTACGTGGTGCTGCCGCAGGCGTTCCGCATCGCCATCCCGCCGATCGGCAACCAGTACCTCAACCTCATCAAGAACTCGTCGCTGGGTGCCGGCATCGGGTACTACGACCTCACCCTCGTCACCCAGACCACGGTCGGCAACGGGTCGCCCGCCGTCCCGGCGTTCGCCATCACGCTCGCCGTCTACGTGACCATCTCGCTCGTCACGTCCGTCTTCGTCAACATCGCCAACCGTCGCTTCAAGTTGGTCGAACGATGAGCGGCGCCGTCACCTGGCTCCGGCGCAACCTCTTCCGGTCGCCGGTCGATGCGGTCGTCACCGTGATCGCAGCGGTGGTGGCGGGCTGGGTGCTGTGGCGCACCCTGAACTTCGTCTTCGTCACCGGTCGATGGGAGATCATCCGCGTCAACCTGCGTCTCATGCTCATCGGGCGGTTCCCCGAGGCGCACGAGCTCCGGATCGCCGTCACGGTCGTGTCGCTGTCGGCGTGGGGAGGTCTGTTGGCCGGCATCGTGCGCGCCCGACAGGTGAAGGCCGGTCGCGTCGACGCCGGCGACACGAAGTTCGGCGTGCGGCGCGTCGCCGACCTCGCCGAGCGCTTCTGGATCCCCCTGCTGCTGGTGGTGCTGCTCCTCGCGTTGGCGGGCACGGTCGGTCCCGTGATCGTCGCCGTCCTGTCGGTGGTCGCAGCGGTCATCGGCCGGCTGATCGGGCCCGTCATCGGGCGCCTCGAGCTGCCGGCGATCGGCCGAACCGTCCTGGTCACGGTGCTGCTCGCGATCCCGGTGATCCTGTACTTCTACGTGGTCACGGCCGTCGGCTTCGACGACTGGGGCGGGTTCATGCTCAACCTGTTCCTCGCCGCGTGTTCGATCATCCTCTGCTATCCGATCGGTGTGCTGCTCGCCCTCGGGCGCCGCTCGACGTTGCCGCTCGTGCGCGTCGTGTGCACGGTGTTCATCGAGATCATCCGCGGCGCTCCGCTGTTCGTGCTGCTGCTCTTCGCCAACGTCGCGCTGGGATTTTTCGTGCCCGAGAGCCTCGTGCCGTCCACGTCGACCCGGGCGATCGTCGTCTTCACCCTGTTCACGGCGGCCTACATGGCCGAGATCATCCGCGGCGGACTGCAGTCGGTCCCGAGCGGTCAGTTCGAGGCGGCGAAAGCGCTCGGCCTGTCGCCGGTCCGTCAGACGTTCCTGATCGTCCTCCCGCAGGCGATCCGCAACGTGATCCCCGCCCAGATCGGACAGCTGATCTCGCTCTTCAAGGACACCGCGCTCGCCGGGGTGGCGATGGGCTCCTTCGAGCTGCTGAGGGTGTCACAGGCGATCACCCAGCAGGACGACTTCGCCGGTCAGGGTCTGATCGGCGAGACACTGGCGTTCGGTGCGGTGATGTTCTGGGCGATCTCGTACACGATGAGCCGCGAATCGCAACGGTTCGAGACACGACTGGGGGTGGGCGTGCGATGAGCGACGCCATGACGGACGGGACGACCGACGGCGGGGGAGCGCCCGACGCCACGGTCTTCGCCGACGCCACGCAGGTGGCCGGGACCGGCGACGTGATGATCGAGGTCGAATCGGTCGACAAGTTCTTCGACGACTTCCAGGCGCTCAAGGACATCGACGTCAAGGTCGGTCGCCAGGAGGTCGTCGTCGTCATCGGCCCGTCGGGGTCGGGCAAGTCGACGCTCATCCGCTGCATCAATCGGCTCGAGGAGCACGACGCCGGTCGCATCGTGGTCGACGGCGTCGAGTTGTCGAACGACGTGCGCAACATCCAGGAGATCCGCCGCGAGACCGGCATGGTCTTCCAGCAGTTCAACCTGTTCCCGCACCTCAGCGTGCTCGACAACATCACGCTGGCGCCACGGAACGTCCGCAAGATGCCGAAAGCCGAGGCCGAGAAGCTCGGTATGGAGCTGCTCGAACGGGTGCGGATCCCCGAGCAGGCGAAGAAGTATCCCGGGCAGCTGTCGGGTGGTCAGCAGCAACGGGTGGCCATCGCCCGGTCACTCGCGATGAAGCCGAAGGTCATGCTGTTCGACGAGCCCACGTCGGCGCTCGACCCCGAGATGATCAACGAGGTGCTCGACACCATGAAGGACCTCGCCCGCGAGGGCATGACGATGATCGTCGTCACCCACGAGATGGGGTTCGCTCGAGAGGTCGCCGACCGGGTCGTGTTCATGGCAGACGGCCAGATCGTCGAGGTCGGTACACCCGAGCACTTCTTCACGAACCCCCAGGAAGACCGCACCAAGCTGTTCCTGAGCCAGATCCTCGACTGAGGGCCCGCCCGACACGGGCATGTTGCTCTGCTGTTACCGGTGATCGATACGTTCGCCGCGCATGGCGACACCTCGGGACCAGCTGTGCTCACCTTCCCATCGGCGAGGGCGCCGGCCCCGCCGGTGGGGTCGACTGCTCCTCGCGGCGAGTCTCTCGATCGCCGCGGTCGCGGTCGGCGGAGGCCCCGACGCCGTCGTGCAGGCCGACGGCGACACCGGAGAGGGCGTGAGCGCGCGCACCGGGATCCGCTACTGGGGCAACTTCAACTGCATCGGACAGCGACCGCTGTTCAGCTACACCGAGCAGACCAGCATCACGGCCGAGGTCGAACTGGCGTACATCGAGCCGGGTGAGGCCGAGCAGACGGTGCGTCGCGAGACCGTGATGTTCAACCCGGCGTTCAGCGACGCACCTCGCCCCGAGGTGTTCGGCTTCGCCGGCATCAACCGCACGTACCCGAACGGAACGGTGTTCGTGCTGCGCGATCGGCTGCCCGGCCAGGCGACGTTCCAGGAGGTCCTCCGCTTCGGCCCGAGCGACTGCCAGGACTACGACGCCGGCGGGCAGCGCGGCCGGTATCTCCCGGTCGACCCGGTTCGGATTCTCGACACCCGCCCGGCGTCGCGGGTCAACCACGTCGGCGGAACGCCGTCGGCGGGCTCGATCGTCGACATCCCGGCCGGCGCGCAGGCGAACCGCCCCGACGACGTGATCGCGGTCGCCGTCACGGTCACGATGGTCCGACCCTCGGCGACCGGATTCGTGCAGGTCTTCCCGACCGGGTTGGACGGTCCGGGTGCCACGTCGAACGCCAACGTCAGCCGCCCCGGAGGCCTCGCTGCGAATCTCGCTGTCTCGCCCGTCGGCGACGGCGGGTCGATCTCCGTCTTCACGTCGGCCCGCTCCGATCTCCTGGTCGACGTCGTCGGGTACTTCGTCGACTCCGAGTCCGACGCTGCCGACGCCGCAGGCCGGCTCGAATCACGGTCGGCGATCCGCGTCTTCGATTCGCGTCCGAACTCCGCGGTGAACTCGTCCGGCGCCAAGCCCGGAGCCGGATCGATCACCCGGATCGATCTCACGGCGGAGGACTCGGGTCTGCCCGTCACGGCGACCGCAGCGGTCGTGAACGTGACCGCCACCCAGCCCTCCGCGCCGGGTTTCATCCAGGCGGCGGCGGGCGGGACGCTCGCGCCGGGGGCGTCGTCGATCTCGAACCTCGAGGCCGGCGACACCAAGGCGGGTCTCACGATCGTGCCGATCGCCGACGACGGCTCGATCGACGTGTACACGCTGGGCGGAGCGCATCTGATCGTCGACCTCACGGGTTGGTTCGTCGGTGGTGACGGCACGTCCGGTGAATTCGTTCCGCTTCAGCCGGAGCGGATGACCGACACGCGGGGCAACGGCCAGACCACCGGGACCGACTGGTCCGGCTTCTTCGGTGGCGGCACGCTGCGGGCACGCCTCCCCGCACACTCGATGGCCGGGCGTGCGTCGGCGCTGCTCCTCAACGCAACGGTGATCCGACCGGGCGGTCCGGGATTCCTCCAGGTCACGAGTGGTCTGGCCGATCTCTCCACGTCGAACGTCAACTTCGTCGACCCCGACTCGATCACGGCGAACGCGGCCATCGTCGACGTCAGTGGGTTCACGGATCGCGGGTCGCTGGCGTTCGGCTGGCCGTTCGGTCCGGCGAGTGTCGCGATCCGCGACGCGAGAGCGGCCCTCGACCTCTCGGGGTACTTCACGATCTGAGCGAACTCGCCGTCGTGACCGGGATCGCCGGCCGGCTCCCTCGGCGTGAGCGATCGCGTCAGCGGGCGGCGATCCAGGCGGCGATCTCGTCGACTCCGTCGCCGGTGCGCGCCGAGGTGTGGAAGATCTGCACTCCGGGGTGGACCGACTCGACGTGGTGGAGGAACAGATCGAGGTCGAAGTCGAGATGGGGGAGGAGGTCGGTCTTGTTCACCACGATCGCGTCGGCCGATCGGAACATGACCGGGTACTTGAGCGGCTTCTCCTCGCCCTCGGTCACCGAGAACACCATCAGTCGGGCGTGCTCGCCCACGTCGAACTCGGCCGGGCACACGAGATTGCCGACGTTCTCGATGATGACCACGTCGAGGTCGTCGAGCGGGAGTCGGGGGAGTGCAGACCGCACCATCGTGGCGTCGAGATGGCACTCGCCGCCGAAACCGTTCGACGTGTTGACGAGGGACACGGCGACACCGGTCTCGGCGAGGCGCTCGGCGTCGATGGCGGTCTCGATGTCGCCCTCGATCACGCCGTAGCGGGTGGTCTCGCCGGCCCGACGGAAGATCTCGCGCAGCAGAGTGGTCTTGCCGGCACCGGGTGACGACATCACGTTGACGACCCGCAGCCCGTGCCGGACGAAGTCGTCCCGGTTCGCTGCTGCGGTGCGGTCGTTCTCGCCGAGAATCTCCTCGAGGACCTCGACGCGCACCGATCCGGTCTCGTAGCCGCTGTGATCGCCGACGTCGCGTGCGCCGCCATCGTCGTCATGCGAGTGATCGTGATCGCCGGCGTGGTGGTCATGATCGTGGTCACCGTGGGTGTGGTCGCCCTGGGTGTGGTGGTGGAATCGACCCATCGTCAGCTCCTCGTCGGCGTCGAAGCGGTGGCGTCGTCGCGGCCCGCGCCGCCGGGTGGGTCGACGAGGTCGAGCGAGGTCACGAGCAGTTCCTGGCCCGACGTCACCTCCGTGTCGGTCGAGCCGCACGACGAGCAGCGGAACACCGGGAACTCGATCGTGGTTCGGGCGCCGCACGACCGGCAGTCGAGTGTGGCCGGGATGTGATTGATCACGAGTTCCGACCCGGCCAGCGGTGGATCGGTCGTGACGACCTCCCACGAGTAGCGGAGGGTCTCGGGGACCACCTGACGGAGGTGCCCGACGTCGAGGTGCACCCGAGCCACGTCGCGGCCGGCGGCGTGCTCGGTCACGATCGCCGCCAGCGACGTGCAGATCGAGAGCTCGTGCATGGGTTCGACGGTAGTGCTCGCTCGATGGCCGGTCCGCGCCGTCACGATCGACTGGTCGTGAGCTGGAACCGAGGGTCGGCCAGGACCATGTCGGCGGCGAACGCGACGATCCGCTGGTCGGCGCCGTCGTGGCCGCGCACCACGAGATGCCACGGCCGCTCGAGCGGCGTCACGTCGGTCGGCACGATCACGAGCCGCCGCTCGCGCAGCGATGCGTCGACGGCCGAGCGTGGGAGCACGCCGACTCCGAGGCCCGCTTCGATCGCCCCGAGGAGTGCGTCGTCGGATCCGATCTCGACCAGGTCGGGGTCGAGTGCCAGGCCGGCAACGATCTCGTCGGCGAACGACCGCAAGGCAGCACCCTGCTCGCGCACCAGCCAGGTGGACTGGCCGAGGCGGCCCGGAAACGTCGACCCCGGCCGTGCGACGACGACGCAGGAGTTCGGCATCGTGGCCAGGGTCTCGAAGTCGCTGGTCGACGGCGGCTTGCTCGTGAGCGCGATGTCGGTCTCGTGCGCGGCGAGCATGCGCCACACCTCGTTGCGGTTCCCGACCAGCATCGAGAAGGCGAGATCGGAGCGCTCCTCGCGCAGCCGGCCGAGGATCGGCGCCACCACCGCCGACACGAGCGAACTCGACGTGGCGATCCGGATGGGCCGGACGTCGTCGAAGGCGACCGCTCGAGTCTCCTCGACGGCCTCGTCGAGCAGCCCGACCATGGTCTGCGCGTACTTGTACATGGTGCGCCCGGCGTCGGTGAGGGCGATCCCCCGACCGTCGCGCTCGATGAGATCGACGCCGATCTCCCGTCGGAGGGCGGCCATGGTGGCCGACACGGCGGGCTGGCTGACGACCAGTCGTTCGGCGGCGCGACTGACCGACATCTCGTCGGCGACGACCACGAAGACCTGCAGTTGATGAAGCGTGAGCATCGTCTCCCCCAGAAGACGGAACCACAGTCTGGTCGAGCGCAAATTCACATATGAACTCGGCGTGATGAATGGCGACGGACAACTCATTTGACCCGAACCCGGGCTCACCGGATACTCGCTCCCAACGAGTTGCGACGATGAAAGGGGGGCTTTCACGATGTCGCTCGACTCCGACATCGGCGCTGTCCCGGCGCCCGGATTCGATGAGCTGAACGGTGCCGTCATGCGGCCCGAGGTCGAGAGACTGCTCGACCGTCTCGACGATCCCCGCACCGCACACGCGCTGCACACCCTCCTCGACAACGCCGAACTGGTCGCCGTCCTCGTGGCCGGTCTCGACGGTCTCGCCCGCAAGGGCGAGGTGATCGGCGACACGATCGCCGAGGTCCTCGCAGAGGCGAAGGCGGCCGGTCGTGCGAGCGGGCTCGACCCGGTCCACACCACCCGTCAGCTCTCGACCATCATCCCGACGCTGGCCGATGCGTCTCCCGCCATCAACCGGATCCTCGACTCCCCGATCGTCGAGCCCGAGCCGATCGACATCCTCAGTGAGACCGCCGCAGCGTTGGTCCGAGGACTCAAGTCGGCGCAGGAGAACGACGCCCGCGTCGGGCTCCGTGGCCTCATCCGGGCGACCCGCGACCCCGACATCCAGCGCGGGCTCGGATTCGCCGTCGAGGTCGCCCGCGAGTTCGGCCGGGTGATCAACGAAGACGCCGAGGCGGCCCGCGCCGCAGCCGCAGCAGCGGCCGATCCGAACGCCACACCGACCCCCGATCGAAAGGACTCCTGATGGCAACGATGCTCTGGCTGCAGGCCGGCGCGTGCAGCGGCAACACGATCTCGCTGCTCCAGGCCGAGGAACCGACCGTCGTCGACCTCCTGACCGACTTCGGCGTCGAGCTGCTCTGGCACCCGTCGCTCGGCGTCGAGCTCGGCGAGGCCGTCCAGCAGTTGCTGAACGACCTGGTGTCGGGCGAGAAGGAGCTCGACATCTTCGTGGTCGAGGGAACGGTCATCCAGGGGCCCAACGGCTCCGGACGGATGGACATGTTCGCCAACCGCCCGATGACCGAGTGGATCAAGGAGCTGTCGGCAGTCGCGTCGATCGTGGTGGGTGTGGGTGACTGCGCCACGTACGGCGGGCTGCCGACCGTTCCGCCCAACCCGTCGGACTCGACCGGGCTCCAGTTCCACCGCAAGGAGAAGGGTGGCTTCCTCGGGGCCGACTGGGTCTCGAAGGCCGGACTGCCGGTGATCAACATCCCCGGCTGCCCGTCGCACCCCGACTGGATCACGCAGATCGTCATGGCGGTGGCCACCGGACGGGCGGGCGACCTCGCCCTCGACGAGTACAACCGGCCCGCCACGCTGTTCACGACGTTCGTGCACAACGGCTGCACCCGCAACGGGTTCTTCGAGTACAAGCAGTCGACCGAGACGTTCGGCGAAGGCACTCGAACCGGCTGCTTGTTCTACGAGCTCGGCTGCCGTGGGCCCATGACGCACGCGTCGTGCAACCGGATCCTGTGGAACCGCCAGTCGTCGAAGACGCGAGCGGGACACCCCTGCCTCGGGTGCACGGAACCGGACTTCCCGGCCGACGACCTCATGCCGGGCACGGTCTTCAAGACCGTGAAGGTCTCCGGGGTCATCCCCCGGGATCTGCCGACCGACGCCGACCACCTGACCTACCTCACGGCGGCGGCAGCGGCTCGCATCAGCGCTCCTCAGTGGGCGAAGGACGACATGTTCGTCGTCTGATCGACGGACGAACCGACCACGTACGGGAACACGAAGGGAACGACACCGATGACAGCGATCGACCTCGAGGTCAGCCCGCTCGGGCGGGTGGAGGGCGACCTCGACCTCCACTGCACGATCGAGGACGGCCACGTCACGCAGGCCTACACCGAGGCGCTCATGTTCCGCGGGTTCGAGATGATCCTGCGGGGCAAGGACCCGCAGGCCGGGCTCATCATGACGCCCCGCATCTGCGGCATCTGCGGCGGCAGCCACCTCACCAAGGCGTGCTACGCCATCGACACGGCATGGAAGACCGTGTTGCCGCCGAACGCCATCCTGCTCCGCAACATCGGACAGGGCTGCGAGACGCTGCAGTCGATCCCGCGGTGGTTCTACGCCATCTTCGCGATCGACCTGGTCAACAAGAAGTACGCCAAGTCGCCGAGCTACGGCGAGGCGATGCGACGCTTCGCACCGTTCGTCGGTGAGAGCTACGAGCCCGGCGTGGTCCTCGGGGCCAAGCCGGTCGAGGTCTACGCCATCTTCGGCGGCCAGTGGCCGCACTCGTCGTTCATGATCCCGGGCGGCGTGATGGGTGCGCCGACACTCACCGACATCACCCGCTCGATCGCGATCCTCGACTACTTCCGCCAGGAGTTCCTCGAGAACCAGCTGTTCGGGTGCTCGCTCGAGCGGTACATGGAGATCGAGACGTACGAGCAGCTCATGGAGTACTGCGACGAGAACGAGTCGCAGCACAACAGCGACCTCGCGTTCTTCCTCCGGTACTGCTCCGAGATCGGCCTCGACACGTACGGCGGCGGCTACGGCAACTACCTGGCGATGGGCACGTTCTTCGAGCCGAGCCAGTACGCCACGCCCACCATCGAGGGCCGCAACAACGCGCTGATCACTCGCTCGGGCATCTACGCCGGGGGCGAGTACAGCGAGTTCGATCATCTGCGGGTCAGCGAGGACGTGTCGCACTCGTTCTTCGAGGGCACCGGGTCGCTCCACCCGTGGGACGGCGTCACCGAGCCGATCGACCCCGAGGTGGGCAAGGAGCAGGGCAAGTACACGTGGGCGAAGGCGCCCCGGTACGACGTCGAGGGGCAGGGGTACGTCCCGCTCGAGGTCGGCCCGCTCGCCCGCCAGATGGTGGCCGGCAATCCCGATCGCCAGCCGTGGCAGACCTACGACCCCCTCGTGCGGGACATGTACGACAAGCTCGGGCCCAGCATCATGCTGCGCACGTTCGCCCGGCTCCACGAGGCGGCGAAGTACTACCAGCTCGTCCGCGGCTGGATCGACCAGGTCGATCTGCACGACCGCTTCTACATCAAGCCGGTCGAGCGGTCGGAGGGCAAGGGATTCGGTGCCACCGAGGCCGCCCGAGGTGCGCTCGCCGACTGGATCGTGCTCGAGGACGACAAGATCGCCAACTACCAGGTGATCACGCCGACGGCCTGGAACATCGGGCCGAAGGACGGCAAGGAGCAGAACGGTCCGATGGAGCAGTCGTTCATCGGCGCTCCGGTCGAGGACATGCACGACCCGATCGAGCTGGGGCACGTCGCCCGCAGCTTCGACAGCTGCATCGTCTGCACGGTGCACGCCTACGACGGCAAGTCGGGCAAGGAGATGGCTCGATTCCAGGTCGACGGCATGTAGTCGTTCGAGCCCGGGCCGCGGGATCGCGGTCCGAGACCGGGTGTGGGAGAGACAACTGACGTCGACGTCGGCGTCGACAATTGAAAGGGGACGACGAGTGAACCTCGTCATCGGGTGTGGGAACCTGCTGCGCGGCGACGACGCCGTGGGACCGGTGCTGGTGCGCCGACTGTTGGAACGTGGACTGCCCGTCGGGACCGAGGTCGCCGACGGCGGCACGAGCGGGATGGACGTGGCGTTCCGGATGCGCGGCGCGACGCGGGTGATTCTGCTCGACGCGGCCGACACCGGCGGCACGCCGGGGACGCTGTACCGGATGCGTGGCGAGGACGTCGAGGAGTTGCCCGACCTCTCGACGATCAACCTGCACAGCTTCCGCTGGGACCACGCTCTCGCCTTCGCCCGGTGGCTGCTGAAGGACGAGTACCCGAGCGACGTCGTCGTGTACCTGATCGAGGCCGAGGCGTTCGAGTTCGGAGCGCCGCTCAGCACCACCGTCGACGCCGCCGCCGACCGCCTGGTCGACCGTCTGCTGGCCGAGCTCGCCGGCGAGTTCGCGCCGGCGACCGCGTCCTCCTCGTCTGCAGCGTCCGCCACGGACGAGAGCCGGTGAGCGATGAGCCGTACACATCCACCGAGGTGGTCGAGGAGTCGGGGAGGTTCGTCGTGATGCTCGACGTCGTCTTCCCCGACGGCGTGGTCCGCCACCGACTCGGTGAGTCCCACAGCCGCAGCCGCGCCGAGCTCGCCGCCAAGTTGTACCGCGCCACCGCCGACCGCGACGCCGGCCCCGGATGGGGCATGTGACCCCCTCCCTGACCGCCCTGACCCGACGCGATCCGACCTGACCAGAACGACCGACCCGACCGACTCGAAGGGACCATCCGTGACCTCCATCGATCATCCGACCCGTACCGACACACTCGTCCGGCCCCAGCCGCTCGGGGTGCTCGACGGGACCGCCGGCATCCTGCTCGTCCCCGACGGTGACGGGGTCGATGACCTGCTCGACGAGATCTCACGTCTCGGCGTGCCCGACTCCTGGCCCGATGCTCCGTCGGAGGTCGGCGCCACCCTCGCAGCCGTCGACCGCGGTGACATCGACGCCGCACGCGCCTCGCTCGGCGACGGAGTCGACGACGCCATCAACCGCCTGGTGCTCTCACCCACACCCGAGCACCTCGTGGCAGCGAAGGCCGCTGCCGCCGACGATCGCCACCGCCACGCGGTAGGCGCGGCCGCGGCTTTCGCGAGCGGTCTCGCCGCCGAGCCTCCCAGCGCCTACGGTCTCGACGGTGATTTCGCCGTCCTCGCCCTGACCGTTCGCGCCGCCCGGGCGATGGAGTTCTCCGACGCGCCCGGTGCGCTCCGACTTCTCGTCGAGGCGGCCGACGCCGCGGAGACGGTCGGGCCGGCGCTCCACGGTCGGGGGGGGGGGGGGGGGGGGGGGGCGCGCGGGGGGGGGCCCCCCCCGAGCGCCCCGGGAGGCGCGTGGTGGTGAGAGGGGCGGGCGGGGGGGGGGCCGCCCCCACCCCC
>JBCCTP010000062.1:0-14149 GCA_039198505.1 Actinomycetota bacterium
TCGGTGTACGTCCGGGTCCCCGCCGCGGACGGTTCGGTCGACGATCGACTGGTCAGCTGGTACGTCAGCCAGGACCCGGAGGCGATGGAGTCCCCCTTCCCCACTCCGGGCCGAACCACGGTGGCCGCTGTGGCCGACCTGAACGGCGACGGTGTGATGGAGGTGGCGCTCCGCGACCTGTTCTGGGAGTACGGCGGGATCTCGGTCTACGCGTTCACCGACGGGCGTCTCGAGCGCGTGATGAGTGGCGGCTGCGGCGTCTGAGGTTCGACCGAGCGGCGCCGGCTCACTGCGGCGGGTTGCCGTGTTTGCGCGGCTGCAGCGCCTCGCGCTTGTCGGCGAGCACCTCGAGCGCCGCTGCGATCTCGATGCGCGTGTCGGCCGGGTCGATCACCGCGTCGATGAACCCGCGCTCGGCGGCCACGTACGGGTTGAGGAGCCGCTCGGAGTAGTCGGCCTCGAAGTCGGCCTTCTCCTCGGGGGTCGCTCGGCGAGCGAGGATCGCCGCCGCTTGGCCCGCCCCCATGACGGCGATCTCCGCCCACGGCCACGCGAGGCAGAGGTCGTTGCCCATCGTCTTCGAGTCCATGACGATGTAGGCGCCGCCGTAGCTCTTGCGCAGGATCACGCAGATCCGCGGGACCGACGCGCGGGCGTACGAGAACACGAGCTCGGCGCCGTGACGGATCATGCCGCGCCACTCGAGATCCTTGCCGGGGTAGAAGCCGGGGGTGTCGACGAAGGTGACGATCGGCAGGTTGAACGCGTCGCAGAACGCCACGAAACGGGCCGACTTCTGCGAGGCGGGGATGTCGAGGGTCCCGGCCAGCGAGATCGGCTGGTTGGCGACCACACCCACCGGACGTCCGTCGATCGTGGCGAACGCCGTGATCACGTTGGCTGCCCACCGGTCGCGCAGTTCGACGACGGAGTCCTCGTCGACGACCGCCTCGACCACGCGGCGGACGTCATAGGAACCCGTCGTCGACTCGGGGATCAGCTCTCCGGCCTCGGGGCACCGACGATCGGCCGGATCGACGAGCGGCCACCGCGCCGGCTCCTCGTCGACGCTGTCGGGCAGATACGCCAGCAGGGTCTCGGCGTGTTCGATCGCGCTCTCGCGGTCGGGGAGCACGGCGGTGGCGACGCCCGTGTATCGAGCGTGGTTGAGCGCACCGCCGAGTTCGTCGACGTCGATCCCGACGCCGGTGAACGCCTCGACCATGGCCGGGCCGTTGACGAACGCCGATGACCGGTCGGTCATGATCGTGATGTCGGCGATGCCCAACAGCAGGGCGGGTCCCGACACCGCGGGACCGTCGACGATGACGATCGTCGGGATCACTCCCGAGCACGCGGTGAGCGCAGCCGCCATGCGTCCCCATGCGTGGAGCGCCGGCGCACCCTGGACGATGTCGGCGCCACTCGTGGCGACGAGCAGCACGAGCGGGATCCGCTGGTCGAGTGCTGCCCGGATCCCGCGTTCGAGCTGGTGGGACGTGGCGTCGTTCAGCCGGACGGGATCGTCTCCCGCTTCGTCGTCGACGATCTCGGCCCACATGACCATCCGCCGCCCGCCGCGCCCGTCGTCGATCTCGGCGAGGTCGATGCGGGCGGTCCCGGGCACGAAGCGGTCGAGTCCGAACGCGTCGGCGGGCCGGTCGATGAGCGACATCGCCGGGGAGCGTAGGTCACGCGCCTGCGGTCAACGGGTTCCCGGGGCGGGCGCACCGTTGGCCGGGTCGCCGCCGGTGGCCCGGACCTCGAGGTGGACGCCGGGCTGCTCCTCGCCCTGTGTGCGGACGACCTCGTGCAGCGCTTCGAGCGTGACGAACGTGGGTGCGTTCGGGCCGGGTCGGCGTCGCCGCACGGTGGCGACCACACGCCGCGGGAGGTCGGGAACGGCGATCGTGCGGAACGGGCCGGTGAGCCAGGTCGGCAGAGCGGTGGCGGGGACGATCGCGCTGCCGAACCCGTCGAAGGCGAGCGAGGCGAGCAGGCGCACCCCGTCGATTTCGGCCTGCGGCTTGAGGGTGACGCCATGGGCGGCGGCCGCCCGGTCGAGGACGCGGCGCAGCGCCGCGCCGCTCGGCGGGAGGAGGAGCGGCTCGTCCGACAGCCGAGCGAGGCTGACGCTCTCGCGGTTGGCGAGGGGATGGTCGTCGCGCACGACGACCACGAGGTCCTCGGCGAACAACGGCTCGACCACGAAGTCGTCGTCGTCGACCGGCAGGTGGACGATCGCCGCGTTGAGCTCGCCCCCGAGCACGTTGGGCGTCAGGGTCGACGTCGCACCCTCTTGGACCACGGCGCGCACGTTCGGGTGAGTGGCGGCCAGGTGGGCCAGGAGCGCGGGCAGGATCCATCGCGCCGTCGTCCCGATGACGCCGATGCGGGTCTGGCCGACGACGTTCTCGTGGCGGCTCGCCACGTCGGACGTGATGTCGTCGATCTCGTTGAGCACTCGCCGGGCCCGCTCGACGACCCGCATCCCGTCGTCGGTGAGCGATCCGCTCGATCGATCGACGAGAGTGGTGCCGAGCTCCTTCTCGAGACGGGCGACGTGTCCCGAGACGTTCGACTGCACGGTGAAGAGCGCTCGCGCCGCTGCGGAGAACGTTCCGTGGTCGGCGATCGCCACGATCGCCGACAGCTGGCGGACGTCCATCTGAGAAAACGATAGCCCGTATCTACGGAATCTGCTTGCGAGATGGAGTGGCGCTCGTGCATACTTTCACATGACAACGTGATCACGTTCACAAACCCCCACGTGGACTCCGATCATCACATCGACGTGCGAACACCCCCCATGTTCCACTCGGAAGAGGTTCCACCACCTCCGACCCCCCATCGGAGCGGAACCTCAGGTTGAGAGACCCGGACGCCACCAGGCGCCGGGTCTTTCCCGTTTCCGGGAGAGCCCTGACCGCGAGCGCGACCGTAGGGTGACCCGATGACCCGTGGTGCCGCCTTCTTCGACCTCGATCGAACGCTGCTCGCCGGTGCGTCCGGCGCGGTGTTCTCGCAGGCGATGGAACACGCGGGTCTCACGAGCGGTCCGATCCCCGGCGAGAAGCTCCTGTACGGCCTCTTCAACCGCATCGGCGAGACGCTGCCGTCGATGCTCATCGCCCGTCAGGGCCCACTCGCGGCGAAGGGGCGTTCGTCCGCTGCCGTCCGCGAGGCGGCCGCGACGGTGGTCGACCAGCTGATCGACCTCGTCCAGCCGTTCGCCGAGTTCGCGCTCGACGAGCATCGAGAGGCCGGGCGGCCCATCGTGTTGGCGACCACGACGCCGTACGACCTCGTCCAACCGTTCGCCGAGGCGATGGGGTTCGACGACGTGGTCGCCACCCGGTACTCGGTCGACGCCGACGGCAACTACGACGGGGAACTCGACGGTCCGTTCGTCTGGTCGGCGGGCAAGCTCACCGGCATCCAGACGTGGGCCGACGCACACGACGTCGACCTGGCCGAGAGCTGGGCGTACTCCGACAGCTTCTACGACGCTCCGATGCTCGACGCGGTCGGGCATCCGGTCGTGGTCAACCCCGACCCCCGGATGATCCTCCTCGCCGCTGCCCGACGCTGGCCCACGGTGAATCTCGATGTGTCACCCGGCGTCGTCAAGGTGCCGGTGGTCGATCTCGAACTCCAGGAACTCCTCGGCAAGCTCAACCGACCGAGTGCGTACCCCTACGCGCGGTTCGACTTCCAGGGTCTCGACCGGATCCCCCGTGAGGGTCCGTGCATCCTCGTCGCCAACCACCGCAGCTACTTCGATTCGGCGGCGGTGTCGGTCGCCATCTCCCAGGTCGGCCGCCCGGCCCGCTTCCTCGGGAAGAAGGAGGTGTTCGACGCGCCGGTGGTCGGTCAGCTCGCCACCGCGATGGGCGGGATCCGCGTCGACCGAGCGTCGGGATCCGACGAGCCGCTCCAGGCAGCGGCCGACGCACTCGACGGCGGCGAGATGGTGGCGCTCATGCCCGAGGGCACCATCCCCCGGGGTCCGGCGTTCTTCGAACCCGAGCTCACGGGGCGGTGGGGTGCGGCGCGTCTGGCCCAGATGACCGAGGCGCCGGTGATCCCGATCGGACTGTGGGGCACCGAGAAGGTGTGGCCGCGCAACCGGCGGGTGCCGAACATGCTCAACGTCATCGACCCGCCGACCGTGCGCCTCTCGGTCGGACTGCCGGTCGAGCTGAAGTACCGGTCGCTCGACAAAGACACGAAGCGGATCATGACGGCGATCGTGAAGCAGCTCCCGGCTGAGGCGAAGCAGCGGATCACCCCGACTCGCGAGCAGCTGCTCGCCACGTTCCCGCCCGGCTACGACGGTGACCCCGAGGCCGAGGTCACCCGCCGCCCGGGCACCGACACCTGACCGGTCGACCGGGTGTCGCGTGACGTGCCAGGCACGTCGTGCAACACCGCAGTTCGTCAGAGGGAGGCGACCGAGGGGATCACGGTCTGGCCGAGCATCTCGATCGTGTCGGTGATCTCGTCGAGTGGCGCGCCCCCGAGGTCGACCATCGCCAGCTGCGTGTCGAGGGAGAGCGTGTCGGCGGCGACTCCCATCCGGTCGATCACCTCCTCGGGTGATCCGCAGATGGCGACGCTCGACAGCATGGCGTCGTAGTCGCCCACCATCGACCTGCCCGGAGCCTCCAGTCCGGCGCGTTCGTGCGATTCGCGGACCCATCGGTCGACCGCGGTGAGGTAGCGGACGTACCGCTTCTCCCACCGCTCTCGGGCCTCGGCTCCGTCGGGACCGATCCACACGTGGCTGCAGCACCCGACGCGGCGATCGGCCGGATCGCGGCCCGCCGCGTCCCACTGCTCGACGTACGACTCGACGATCGGCCGGAACATCTCCCACGTGCCGAGCACGGTCGGGAGCATCAGCCACGCGCCGATCTCGACCGCGAGCCGGACGGTGTCGGGTGACCAGCCGCCGCCGATCCACAACGGTGGCCGCGGTCGCTGCACCGGCCGCGGGTGGACGACCACGTCGGTCAGCGGCGCACGGAACTCGCCCGACCAGTCGACCGGTTCGTCCGATCGCCAGAGCAGATCGATCAGTCGGACGTTCTCGGCGAACCGGGCCGTGGCCTCGTCGGGTGACTGCCCGAACTGGGTGTACACGTCGGGGTAGATGCTGCCGCGGCCGAAGCACGGTCCGAGCCGCCCTCCGGACAGGGCGTCGACCGTGGCGTAGTCCTCGGCGGTGCGCACGGGATCGAGGTTGGCCGCCAACGCCACGCCGTTCGACAGGCGCAGCGTGGTCGTGCGCTCGGCGATCGCCGCCAGCACGACCGGCGGCGAGGTGAGGACGTACTCGGAGAAGTGGTGCTCGCCGAGGTGCACCGCCGAGAACCCTGCGGCCTCGGCGGCCACCGCCTGCTCGACGACGATGCGGTGCCGTTCGGCGTCGGTGGGGGAGTGGGTGGTGAGCGGATCGTCGATCCGGTCGCCGAGTGTGAGCAGTCCGACCTCCACGGTCGAGACACTAGGGACTTGCCATGATGGACCCATGGCCGATCCGTCCGATCCGAACGCCGCACTCCCGGCACCGTCCGATCTCATCCCGCACCGCGCGCCGTTCCTGTTCGTCGACGAGCTGACCGAGATGGTGCCGGGCGAGTCGGCCGCCGGCCTCTGGCGACTGACGGGCGACGAGGACTTCTTCGCCGGCCACTTCCCGGGTCGGCCCACGCTGCCGGGCGTGCTGATGTGCGAGGCGATCGCACAGCTCGGGGCGTGTGCGGTCCTGTCCGACGAGCGATTCGCCGGCAAGCTCCCGCTGTTCGGGGGCCTCGACGGGGCCCGCTTCCGCCGCCAGGTCGGCCCCGGAGACACCCTCGAGCTCCGCGTCGAGCTCGGGCGCATGTCGGCTCGCGCCGGCAAGGGGAGCGGGACGGCGTCGGTCGACGGTCAGGTCGCGACCTCCTGCGACCTGATGTTCGTCATGGTCGATGCGTGAGCGCGCCCGCCGGTGGCGGGTGGGCGACGGTGTTGTTCGATCTCGACGACACGCTGCTCGACTCGCGCTTCTCCCAGGCGGCCGCGTACGACGCCACCATGCGTGCCGCGGGCCTCGATGATCCCGAGCGTCACCGTTCGACCTACGACCGCCTCAACCAGGCGCTGTGGCGCCAGGTGGAGCAGGGCGTCCTTCGGCCCGACGACGTCCGGATCCGCCGCTTCGAGGAGTTCTGCGCGGTCGTCGGCCTCGACGCGGATCCGGCGGCGATGGCGCGGACCTTCGTCGACGGGCTGATCCGGTTCGGCGATCTGCTACCCGGTGCGTCGGCGCTGCTCGACGCCCTCGCGGGACGTGTTCGGCTCGGCCTCGTGACGAACGGCATCGGCGAGGTCCAGCGAGGTCGTCTCGCGAGGTTGCAACTCGACGACGTCTTCGACGCCGTCGTGATCAGCGGCGAGGTCGCCGTGGCGAAACCCGACCCGGCGATCTTCGACCTGACGTTCGAGCAGCTCGGCGTCGACGGGTCTCGAGTATCGACCGTGTTGGTCGGCGACTCTCTGTCGAGCGACATCGCCGGCGCGGCGGCGGCCGGGATCGACTCGATCTGGCTCACGGATGACCGGGGCGAGGACCGGGTCGATCCGACGCCGACGCCGACGCACCGGGTCTCGTCGCTCGACGACGTCGCCCGTCTCGTGGTCCCCGCCTGACGAGCGGCCTCGACGCGCGGCGGGCCGGCGACGACCGGCTTCAGGGAGTCGGAGCGAAGACCACGGACCCGTTGTGGCCGCCGAACCCGAAGTTGTTCGAGATCGTCGGACCGGGTTCCCACGCGCGCGGCTCACCGACGACCAGGTCGATCGTGAGCTCCGGGTCGACCTCGACCGTGTTGGCGGTGGGCGGGATCAGGCGGTGCTGCATCGACAGCAGTGACGCAGCTGCCTCGAGGGCTCCCGCAGCGCCCAAGGCGTGACCGGTCACGCCCTTGGTCGACACGACCGGGACCGCTCCGGCCCCGAACACCTCGTTGATCGCTGCGGCCTCGGCCGCGTCGTTGAGTGGTGTCGACGTGCCGTGCGCCTGCACCTGTCGGACGTCGCCGGGCTCGATCCCGGCATCGGCCAGCGCCGAACGCATGCAGGTGATCGCTCCGACGCCCCCCGGCGCCGGCGCGGTGATGTGGTGGGCGTCCGCGTTGGATGCGCCACCGAGCACCTCGCCGATGATCGTGGCGCCGCGGGACTCGGCGTGGGACCACTCTTCGAGCACGAGGACGGCGGCTCCCTCGCCCATGACGAAACCGTCGCGTTCGGCCGAGAACGGACAGCTCACACCCGTGGTCGACAGCGCCGTCATGTTGCGGAAACCGGCCATGCCGGTCGTGGTGCCGGCCGACTCTGCACCGCCCGTCGCGACCGCGTCGACGAGGCCCCACGTGATGAGCCGCGCCGCATAGTTGATTGCGTGACTCCCCGCCGCGCACGCGGTGACGACGGTCTCGTTGGGGCCCTGCAGGCCGTACCGCATCGAGATGGAGGCACCGGGCGCGTTGGCCATCATCATCGGCACGAGGAACGGCGAGACCCGCCGCTCGCCCTTCGCCAGCTGCACGCCGACCTGTTCCTCGAGCGTGTGCAGGCCCCCGACGCCGGTGGCGAAGATGGTCCCGAAGCGACCCCGTTCGACGCCGATGGCGTCGAACCCGCCCGCAGCGTCGAACGCCTCACCGGCGGCCGCCAGTGCGAACTGTTCGACCCGGTCAGCGCGGCGCGCCTCTTTCGGGTTGTCGAAGTAGGGACTCGGGTCCCAGACGTCGAATCGGACCTGCTGGGTGCCGGACGCGCCCGGGCCGAGCAGTCCTTGCCAGAAGGCATCGCACCCGATCCCGGCCGGGGCCACGACACCCAGACCGGTGACGGCGACGCGTCGTTCACCCGCGGAGCGGGTCGTCATCAGACCTTGCCGGCGACGAGGTCGTACGCCTGCTGGACGGTCTCGACGCCCTCGAGTTCCTCCTCGGGAACCGTGATGTCGAACTCCTCCTCGAGGGCCATGACGAGCTCGACGAGGTCGAGGCTGTCGGCGTCGAGATCGTCGCCGAACTTGGCGTCGGGCACGACGGCGTCCTCTTCGACGGACAGCACCTCGACGGCGCACTTCTTGAATCGGGCGAACAGTTCCTGGTCCACGATGGATCTCCTGACTTGAAAGGTGGATGGATTGTAGGGAGCGAGTGCCGCGACGTCGCGGGTGGGAGGCTCAGTGGCCCATGCCCAAGCCGCCGTCGACCGGGATCACGGCGCCCGTGATGTAGGCCGCGTCGGGACCGGCGAGGAATTCGACCACGCCGGCGATCTCGTCGGGCTCGGCGGTCCGCTGCAAGGGGACCGCCGCCGTCAGGGCGGCGACCTGGTCGTCGCCGAGTTCGGCGAGCATGTCGGTGGCGACGGGTCCGGGCGAGACGACGTTGACCGTGATCGATCGGGACCCGAGTTCTCGGGCGAGCGACCGCGCGAGGCCGACGAGCCCGGCTTTCGAGGCGGCGTAGTTCGCCTGTCCGGCCTGGCCGGTGAGTGCGACGACCGACGAGACCAGGACGACGCGACCGGACCGGGCCCTGAGCATCCCACGGGACGCTCGCTTCACCACCCGGTAGGCGGCGGTGAGGTTGGCGTCGACGACGTCGGTGAAGTCGTCCTCGCTCATGCGCATCAGCAGGGTGTCGCGCGTGATGCCGGCGTTCGACACGAGTACCTCGACCGCTGACCCGAACCGCTCCTCGACGGCGCTGAACGCAGCATCGACCTGTTCGGTGTCGGTGACGTCGCACTGCACGCCGAACAGGCCGTCGGGCGGTGGAGACGAGTGGTAGGTCACCGCCACCCGGTCGCCGCCGGCAGCGAAACGCCGGGCGCAGGCGAGGCCGATGCCGCGCGAGCCGCCGGTGACGAGGACGACCCGCCCGCCGTTCGGCTCGTCGCTCATTCGCCACCCCAGCGGATGACGGCGCTCGCCGCGGTCATTCCGGCGCCGAAGCCGACGAGCAGGATCAGGTCGCCGTGGGAGATGCGGCCCTGATCGAGTGCGTCGGCGAGTGCGAGCGGGATCGACGCGGCGGACGTGTTGCCCGTGCGGTGCAGCACGACCGAGGCTCGTTCGTGCTCGATCCCGAGCTTGTCGAGTGCCGAGTTGATGATCCGGATGTTGGCCTGGTGGGGAACGACCAACTTGATGTCGTCGGACGTGACGCCGGCGTGGTCCATCGACTTGGTCCCCGAGTCGACCATTATCCGCACGGCCCGGCGGAAGACCTCCTTGCCCTCCATCTGGAGTTTGTCGCCGATCTCGGCGTAGAGCGCCTCTTCGCCGTTGCCGTCGGAGTCGAGGTCCCAGCCGAGCAGTTGGCCTCGTCCCTCGACCGCCTCGACGACACACGCGCCCGACCCGTCGGCGAACAGGATCGCCGTGCCGCGGTCGGTCCAGTCGGTGATGCGCGACAGCGTGTCGGTGCCGATCACGAGGATCTTCTCGGCGCCCATGGCGATCATGCCGTGTGCCTGTACGAGGCCGTAGACCCACCCGGAGCACGCCGCGTTGAGGTCATAGGCGCCGCACGACAACCCGAGGCCGAGCTGAACGCTCGGCGCCGTCGCCGGCACGGTCCGGTCGGGGGTGGTGGTGGCGAGGACGAGCCCGTCGATGTCTCCGGGTTCGACTCCGGCCATCTCCATGGCGGCGCGACCGGACTCGATCGACAGCCCGGCGGTGGAGCCTCCGACACGACGCTCGGCGATGCCGGTCCGTTCGCGGATCCACTCGTCGTTCGTCTCCATCGACGCTTCGAGATCGACGTTGGTCACGACCTTCGGCGGGAGCGCGGTGCCCCAGCCGGTGATGACGGCGCCTCGGACGCCGGTCGGAATGGCGGGCATCAGCGTTCCTCCCCGGTACGGAGCCAGGCGATGGGTTGGCGAAGGGTGACCCGTTCGGTCGGTGCGGCGATGTACGCCTGGAAGACGCCGCCGAACGGTGAGCGGACCTCGTGATCGCCGACGTGGCCGAGGACCGAGCCGACCTCGATGCGGTCGCCGTCGGCGAGCGATCCCGACGGTGCGAACACGCCGGCCGCGGGCGACACGACGAGTCGCTCGACCGCGAACAGGTGCTCTCCCTCGAGCTGCGCCGAGCGGGACGGCGACGGTGTTCCGGCATCGACCCAGTCGAGGAGCTTGTCGAGGTCGTCGGGTGTGGCGACCGAGATCGTGCGGGAGCCGTCGACGGTGCGCTTGGTCATCCCGGTCAGCACGCCACCGGGGCCGAGTTCGGCGAAGTCGGTGACGCCCGAGTCGGAGAGCGTGAGCAGGCTCTGGCGCCAGCGAACCGGACTCGACAGCTGCGCCGAGAGGAGACTCGACCACTCGTCGCCTCGTGCGTGTGCGAGGGCATCGACGTTGGACACGACGGGGACGTCGGTGTCGCGCGGCTCGGCCTGCGCGATGGCGTCGCGGAGGCGATCGCGGGCGGCCGTCATGAAGGGCGTGTGGAACGCCCCGGAGACCTGCAGCGGCATGACGCGCTTCGCGCCGAGATCCTTCGACTTGGCGGATGCCGCGTCGACGCCGCCGATCGACCCGGCGATGACGACCTGACCCGGAGCGTTGTAGTTGGCGACCCAGACGTCGCTGTCGGCGAGATCGCATGCGACCTGCACCTGGTCGTCGTCGAGGCCGAGCACTGCGGCCATGGTGCCCGGTCGTTCGTTGCCGGCGTCGTGCATGGCCGCCGCTCGTTCGGAGACCAGCCGAACGCCTTCGTCGAAGCCGAGCGCTCCCGTCGCCGCCAGCGCGGTGTACTCACCGAGGCTGTGACCGGCCGCGAAGTTGGCGTCGATGCCGAGGCGCTGGACCGCGTCGAGGACCATCAGGCTCGACACGAACGTGGTGAGCTGAGCGTTGCGGGTGTCGCGGAGTTCGTCCGCGTCGGCGTCGCACAGGAGGGCGCCCACGTCGCGACCCGCCACCTCGGACGCCTCGTCGACGAGTTCCCAACTCTCGTGTTCGGCCCAGGGTCGGCCCATCCCCGGTCGTTGAGACCCCTGTCCGGGGAAGGTGAAGGCGAGCACGGGGGAAACATAGACCCTGAGACCCGCGATGAGCCCTTTACCGTTGGGTAACCAGGCGAGCCCCGGGGGTCGACGCCGATAGATTCCGGCGCGACGCCCCGGTAGCCCAATTGGCAGAGGCAGCGGCCTCAAAATCCGCCCAGTGTCGGTTCGAGTCCGACCCGGGGCACGTCGTTCAGCGGTCGACGGACAGCACGAACGCCCGCCCGGTCACATGCCGAGCAGGAGTCCGGTGATGATGAACTCGGTGCGGCGGTTGAGCGCCAGTGAGTCCATGTCCTCGGCCATAGAGAGGAGGTCGTTCTCACCGACCGCTCGTGCCGAGAGCCGTTCCGGTTCGACGCCCTTGAACACGAGGTAGTCGACGACGCTCTGCGCCCGGTCGGTCGACAGGACGTAGTTGGCCGCGGGGTCACCCCGCTGGTCGGCGTGTCCGACGACCAACGTGTGGACGTTGGGGAGGGCACGGAGGACCGGGACGAGCCGGTCGAGTTGGGCGGCGTGCTCGGGCGTGACGTCGGAGGACGACGTCGGGAAGCGGGGTGAGTTCAGCTCGAGGACCCGCACGCCGACGGTCGCCGGGACGTCGGGGTTGATCACGAGCCGATCCTCGATGGGGATGTCGGGGAACTGGCTGTTGATCAGAGCGAGGTCGCGCAGGAACGCCGCCGCTTCCTCGCTCGGCACCGTTCCTTCGAGCACGATGCGGTCGTCGTCGAACATCGCCAGCACCGGCACCGGCTGGCCGTCCGGCAGCGTCTCGAAGCTCACCTCCGCTGTCGTCGGTCGGGGGGAGTCGGTGTCGACGGCGGCGGGCACACCGCTCGACCCGGAGGCGCCGGCGTCGGCCGTGTCGTCCTCGGTCGCACCGGTGTCGTCGCCGGTGGCGGCGTCCGCGTCAGCATCGTCTCCCGCCGCAGCGTCGTCGGTCGTCGCAGCGTCGTCGGTCGTCGCAGCGTCGTCGGTCGCCGCAGCGTCGTCGGTCGTCGCAGCGTCGTCGGTCGTCGCAGCGTCGTCGGTCGCGTCCGGGTCGGTGTCGCGGTCCGCCGTCTCGGCAGCCGTCGCGGCGTCGTCGACGTCGGTCGAGCCCGTCGCCGTCTCGGTGCCGTCGGCGTCCGTGGCGTCGCTCTCAGCGCCGGCGTCGCTCCCTGCGTCGCCGTCGGCGTCGGCGTCCGTGGCACCGGCATCCGCCTCGCCGACCTCGGCCCCGTCGGCCTCGGTCGCGTCCGCGTCGGCAGCGACGGTCGAATCGCCTCCGTCGGAGGACGAACCTGCGTCCTCGCTCGTCTCGGCACTCGTCTCGTCGGTGTCCTCGATGGGGCTCGATGCAAATTGTGTGCGGTTCCCGTCGTCGTCATCGCTGAGGAGCACGAAGGCGGCGGCCCCGACTCCCGTCAGGAGGAGCGCCACCAGGGCCACACGGGCGATCAGCGCGATGGGTTCGAGGCCGTCGTCGCTCTCGTCGGCGACGTCCTCGTCGCCCGGATCGTCGTCGTCGATCTCGGCGTCGGCGTCCTCCAACTCGTCGTCGACGTCGTGATCGTCGGTCTCGACCTCGTCCGGCCCGGTGTCGTCGGCCATGGTTCCTCCCCGTGTAGCGGCGACCGTGCCGATCACCGTGCGCCCGCCGGAGACTCCGGCTGATCGCATCGTAGAAGGATTCTCACCGACAGTGAAGCAGTACTACTTCAGGTGATGCAATCGTCACTGGTCGTGTCGCTACTCGACGTGGTCGGTTCCGATTGCTCCCCATCGGCTCCGGTCGAGATCACGACGAGCGGCAGTCAGCGTCCCCCGGTCTCGATGCCGGAGAAGATCCCCGAGAACACGAACTCGGTGCGGCGGTTGAGCGCAAGGGCCGCCTCGTCGTCGTCGAGCGAGAGGAGATCGGCCTCACCCACGGCCCGTGCGGAGAGCCGGGACGGTTCGATGCCGCGCGAGACCAAATGGTCGACGACACTCTGAGCCCGGTCGACCGAGAGGCTGTAGTTGACCGCTTCGTCGCCGCGCTGATCACTGTGGCCGATCACGAGCACGTCGACGTGCGGCAGGGCGTCGAGCACGACCGCGACCCGATCGAGCTGCGCCGCATGGTCGGCCGACACGATGTCGGAGCCGGCTCCGAACCTGACCGAGTCGAGTTCGATCACCCGGACGTCGATGTCGGTCGTCAGCGACGAATCGATCGTGAGGAAGCGGGAGACCAGCGCACCAGGCGACGTGCTGTTCGCCCGGGCGAGCGCCTCGAGGTGGTCGGCGGCTGCCTCGCTGGGGAGCGAACCGGACAGGGTGATGAGTCCGGGAGCGAAGACCGCCTGCACCGGAGCCGGGCGACCGTCGATCGGACCGCCCGACGGGGAGGTGGCGGCGGGCGATCCGTCGGATGCGCTCGACGGCGCGGCGGCGGGCGTCGACTCCGCGGTCGCCGTGGTGGTGGCGGAGGTCGTCGCCGTCGTCGCCTTGTTCGCGGTCGTCGCCGCCGAGCTGCCCTACTGGGCGGCCACCGGCGTGGCGTCGGCGGCGCTGACCGTCGTGTCGACCCGACCGCCGCGTCGCTCGGGGCCGGATCGGACCGACGAGGGCGTCGGGTCGTCGTCGACCGCGTCGGTCCCGCCGCTCCACGGGCCGACGGGGCCGAGGACGAGCAGAGTCGTCACCAGCAGCGCGCCGACACCCGTGATGATGCCGGTCCGAGTCGGGAGGGCTGCGCGGAGCGGCCCGCTTCGCCCGGAGACGACCGCCTCGACATCGTCGTCCTCGTCGAGCCACACGACGTCGTCGTCGTCCCACTCGTCGTCGTCCGCGTCGTCTCCGTCGTGGCCATCACCCCACTCGTCCTCGGCGCTGTCCCACGTGCCATCACGCCACTCGTCCTCGGCGCTGTCCCACGTGCCATCACGCCACTCGTCCTCGGCGCTGTCCCACTCGTCATCACCCCACTCGTCATCGCACTCCTCGTCACCGTCCCATCGGTCGTCGGCGTCGTCCCGGTCGTCGACGTCGGAGGTGCGGTCGCCGGTCCGGTCGTCGGACCAGGAGAA
>JBCCTP010000063.1:0-13995 GCA_039198505.1 Actinomycetota bacterium
GCCGGGATGGCCACGAGTGGGAGCCCCAGCCCGCTGACGCTCTTCAGCAGCGCGCCCACGACCACGGCGGCGAGGGCGACGATGACGACCGTGGTGCTCACGACGCCGTTCCCCCGCTGATGGCTCGCCACGCGGCGAGTGGCGTCACCTCGGCGGCGACGGCCAGGGCCGTGCCGAGCGCGGCGAGCATCAACGGGTACTCGGCACCGTCGTGCTGGCTCCAATAGCCGTTGCGCGCCTTCACACCGCTGGCGACGATCATCGTGCCGGCGGCGGCCGTCGGCCCGAGCCACGACCTCGGAGCGGCCACCATCAGCGCAGCCGCCCCGACCTGCACCACCCCGGCGACCACCGCCGTCGCCGTCCCGCCGCCCAGGCCCTCCTCCCGCAGGATCTCGCCGGACCGGCGCGGACCGGGCCAGTCGCGCCAGGTGACGAGCTTCTGGAGACCGTGGCCGACCATGGCACCCGCGACGATGGTGCGGGCCGTGATGTCGGTGATCGTCGATCGCTGCATGAGTTCTGTATACACTGCATACTCGATGGTGTCGACCGATTCCGCTCCTGACCTCGTGATCGACGACCGGGCGGGTCTCGCACGTACCGAGATCCGGCGGCTGCTGCTCGACGGCACGCTCACGACCGGGGACGCCCTGAAGGAGATCGAGCTGTCGGAGCGGATCGGTGTCAGCCGCACCCCGGTCCGGGAGGCGCTCCACCGCCTGGACGCCGACGGCGTGGTCGAACGGCGTGGTCGGAGCTACGTCGTCGCCGATCTCGACGATCGCTCGGCGGCCGACGTCGCTCAGCTTCGTCAGGCGGTCGAGCCGATCGGAGCGGCCAACGCCGCGGCGGCCGTCGCCGCTGGACAGGTTGCTCCTGCCTCGCTCACCGCCGTCGAGGCGACGATCGACGACCTCGGGCGGGCCGGCGCTGCGGGTGATGCGGCCGCAGCGGCCACGGCCAACCACGAATTCCATCTGCTCGTGGCACACCTCGGCTCCAACCCCGAGATCACGATGATCGTCGAGCGGCTCAACGATCGGCTGGCCGTCGCCTCGCTGTCCCGGCTCCGCTCACCGGAGTGGGCGGTCGCCGCCGCTCGCCAGCACACCGAGATCCTGACGGCCGTGCGCGCCGGAGATCCTGGCGGCGCCCAACGAGCCTGCGCCGACCACCTCCATGCGGTCGGACACGCCGCCGCCGGCCCGGCCTGATCGCCATCCCCGGCTCGTGGTCTGACCATCAGACCACACCGACTACGATGTCGCCGATGACGATCACGATTCCCGTCATCGACATCGCAGACGCTCGCCGAGGTGCCGGGCGGGAGCAGGCGGCCGCCGCACTCGACGAGGCCGCTCGCGGGATCGGGTTCTTCGCAGTGACCGGTCACGGCGTCGACGACGATCTGCTCGGGTCGACGTTCCGTGCCTCACGGGAGTTCTTCGCCCGTCCCCACGACGAGAAGATGGACGTCACGACCGACGAGTCGTACCGCGGGTACGCGGCGATGAGCGAGATGGCGCTCGCTCAGACGCTCGGCGACGCATCGCCGCCCGACCTCAGCGAGTCGTTCAACGTCGGTCGCTACGACGAGGCAATCGACGTCGGCGGCGACCCAGCTGCTGCCGCGATGTGCTTCCCGAACCTGTGGCCCGCCGACCCAGCCGACCTCCGCACGACCTTCGAGCGGTACTTCGCCGAGCTCGATCGGGTGACCGCCGAGCTGCTGACGCTCCTCGCGCTCGCCGTCGGCCAACCCGACGACGCGTTCGTCCCCCGCAACGAGCACGCCAACTCCACGATGATGCTCGTCAACTACTACCCCGCCGTCGACACCGACCCGCTGCCGGGTCAGCTCCGCCGCGGAGCGCACACCGACTACGGCACGATCACCCTGCTCTACGCGGAGGAGGAACCCGGCCTGCAGATCGAGGTCGACGGCACGTGGACCGACATTCCGGCCGTGCCCGGCGCGTTCATCGTCAACATCGGCGATCTGCTGTCGGCCTGGGTCGGCGGACGATGGACGTCGACGCTCCACCGGGTCGTCGTCCCGCCCGGCCGAGCCGGTCAGGACCGCGTGTCGATCCCCTTCTTCGTGCACCCCGACTTCCACACGCCGTTGCCAGGCTCAGCTGTCGCGCCGGGAGGTCCGTCGACCGCCGGTGAGTGGATCGCCTGGAAGTCCCAGGCGATGATGGCCGACTGAACCGACCGACGTCCGGGCACAGGAGGTCAGGCGGCTCGAGCGGTGGTGGCTCGGGCTCACAGGGCTCGCCGAGGCTCACCCACCGCGGTGCGGGAAGATGGGACCATGCCAGCAACCGACCACCGCCTCACCACGATCGAGATGGCTCGGTTCGTGAGTCAGGGGTACCTGCGCTTCGATGCGGTCGTCCCGCCCGAGCTGAACGCGGCGGCACTGGCGGTGATGCCGTCCGTCCACGAACGGAAGTCGGCTGCTGCGGTCGCTGGATTCACCGGGCATGGTCCGGTCGGCGACAGGGGTGATCAAGCCGTGTCGGCGGCGCGGATCAGCGAGTGCTACCCGGCGCCGTCACCGTTCGGCGAGTTCCTCCGCCTTCCCCCGATCGCCGGCGTGATCGAGTCGCTCGTCGGCCCCGATCCGTCCTTCGATCACGACTTCGTCCACCACATCGCGCCCGGTCGCTCCGTCGGTCAACACCTGCACCCCGACGCGATCGTCGACTCGACGGACCCCACGTTCGACATCCAGCTGTTCTGGTTCCCCCACGAGGTCGAACCCGGAGGCGGCGGCACCCGCTTCGTCCCCGGAACCCACATCCGACGGACGACGAGTGCCGCCACCGCGAAGTACCAGCACGTCGCAGGCGAGGAGGAGTTCGCCGGCCCCGCCGGAACCGTCCTCGTCTTCCACCATGGCCTCTGGCACTGCGGCCAACCGAACCCCGGAACCGTCGAGCGATGGATGTACAAGGTCCGGCTCAACCCATGCGTTCCTCAGGTCCGGCTGTGGAACCTCGACGACTTCGACGAGGTCCACAACGATCACACCGACCACACCTTCGCCACGCCCAGGGCGGACTCGGTCGCCGCCCAGCTGCGCCGCATGTTCCCGTGGGAGGGCACCGACTCGTCTCGCTACGACCTCGTCGAGCGCATCCGGCTCTGGCGCTACGTGACCGGCGACGAGTCGTTCGACGCCGACTACTACCTGTCCCGCATCGAACGGCGTGCGGCGCTCCTCGACGCATGAACAACTCGCGGCAGCAAGTGCTCCAGCTCTGGCTGGCGACGGGCGCACTCGACACCAACGTGACCGCGTGGGCGTTCTACGACGGCACCCGAGGGGAGGGCCCTCCCCTTCCCGACGGGTCGCCGCCGTACGCGACCGGCGTCGAGGCGCTCGAAGACGGGTGGCGCCTGATCGCCGTCCCCGGCCCGCTCCCCGCCGACTCGCAGACCGGTGAACTCCACCAGGGATTCACCTTCGAGCGACGCATCGACATGTCCTGAGCGGCATCCAGATCCACCGCGGGAATATCATTGCGGTCGTGGCGGCTCCTCGCATCACGATCGACCCTTCCCAGATGGGCGGACGACCGTGTATCCGTGGGCTCCGGGTGACCGTGAGCATGATCCTCGGACAACTCGCCGCCGGCAGGAGTATCGACCAGTTGGTCGCCGACTACCCCTACCTCGAGCGCGACGACGTCTTCGCCGCTCTCGACTTCGCCGCAGCCATGGCTGACGAGCGAGAACTCCCCGTCGCACGCCCAGCGTGAAGCTGCTCATCGACGCCAATGTCGCCCTCCATGGCCGGTGGCCTGACCAACGCCGGCTTTGACGCACTGCACGTCGGTGACGTGGGCCTGCTGTCAGCGTCCGACGCAGCGATCATCGAGTACGCCCGGGCCGGCAACCTGATCGTCGTGACCTGCGACAGTGACTTCGCTGCGGTGCTCGCGATCGAGGGCGCCGAGGCTCCTTCGATCATTCACCTCCGCAACGTCGCCGATCTCGAACCGGCTGCGCATCTGGCGCTCCTCGTTGCGAATCTCGGGTCTGTCTCTGACGAGATCGCAGCCGGAGCCATCGTCAGCCTCAGCCCGACCCGGCTCGCCACTCGGCGCCTGCCGATCCGTCGGACGCGTTAGCGCTGGCCGCCGACTCCGTGCCGGACGTACCAGACAACCCGCAGTACTGCGTCCACGGCGGCATCATTCCCGAGGCGCCGCGATGCGAAGCCACCCGGGACACCCGGTCCAAGAAACGACGAGAGGCCCGCCTCACCCGAGCGCTTTGGAAGGACAGCGGTTCGAGGAGAGCCTCTTTGGTGGAGCTAAGGGGAATCGAACCCCTGACCTCTTCCATGCCATGGAAGCGCTCTACCAACTGAGCTATAGCCCCGCACGTTCCCGTGACGGGAGGTCGAAACGCTATCCCTCGGCCCCGTCGGATCGCAACGGACCGCGGCCGGCGTGACTCAGGCGGCGCGCCAGTCGAGGCGACCGACGTCTCCGTACAGCCGCTCGATGCCGTAGAACTCGCGGGTCTCGTCGTGGAACACGTGCACGACCACGTCGCCGTAGTCGATGAGCACCCACTGCGCCTCGCGCTGCCCCTCGACCCGGACCGGCGGGCGACCGAGCCCCGACTTGATCGCCGCCTCGATCTCGTCGGCCACGGTGCGGACGAGCCGCACGTTCGAGGCGCTGGCGATCACGAAGTACTCGGTGATGCCGAGCACGTCGCCGACCTGCAGCACGATGATGTCCTCGGCCTTCTTCTCGTCGGCCGTGCGGGCGGCCAGGCGAGCGAGCCGATCGGTGCTGTCGTCATCACCGTCGGGGAGGCGTCCGCCCGCGACGTCGTCGACGTCGGCGGGACGGTCACTCATCGGTCGCGACGGTATCGGACCCGGCGCCGGTGGCGTCGGCCGAATCGGTCACCACCGGCTCGCCGTCGACCGGACCGGTCAGCGCCGCATCGGTCCCGACCACCTCGACCTCCGCGTCATCGGCCGTGGTCTCGGTCCCGTCCCCGCCGTCGACCGGTTCTTCAGCCGCGAGACCGAGGTCGGCGGCGTCTCGGCCGCCGGCCGCTTCGATGTCTCGGCGGGTCCGGAGCGAGTCGAGACCCAGCTCGACGACCACGTCGACTCCGTCGATCCGACTCCCGGCCAGCCCGACGACAACCTCGTCGCCGAAGATGATCGTCGACACCTCGGTCACGTCCTCGACGTACGTCCCGTCGACCACGCTCACCGTGGTCACCTCGGGCGCCGGCTCCCCTTCGACGGCCGGCGTGATCACGATCGACACGACGTTGGCGCTCGAGAACAGCAACTCGCCGATGTACTCGACCACCACGGTCTCGACCGTGGCGTCGGGACCCACGATGGCGAGCTCGTCCTCGCTGAAACTCGCCACGATCTGGAAGGCGAGCGCCGGGTTGGGGGTCGAGACGACACCCGGCGAGATGGAGCCGAAGACCAGGAGTGCGTCGCGGCGGTCGGTGATGACCGCATCGGGCGTGCCGGCCTCGACCTCGGCTCCGGTCGGCGACTCGGGCGACAGGGCGAGGTCGCGTACGTCGACCGGTCCGGACACGAGCCGGGCGAGCACGTCGTCGGCCGACGACCGAGGCGTTCCGTCGGCGTCGTCCGACGACGGGGCCGGCGCCGATGCGGGGGCCGCGCTCACGGCACCGGCCAGCGCATCCCACACTGCGACGTCGGTGGCGTGATGGTCGTACGAACGTCCGCTCGCGTCGATCGACGTGAGCACGTTCGCAACGGCCTCGGAGGCGAGCTGCTGCTCACCAGCCGGAACGACCACCCGTCCGTCGGTGGCGTCGTCGACCACGTCCTCGGGCAGGTCGACGGTGAGCGGCGCCCACGGTTCGACGAAGGCCGCCACGTCGTCGGCCTCGAGCAGCACCCCGGACCCGATCGAGATGGCGAGCACGGGCTCGACGAGCGAGATCAGTTCGTCGACCGAGGTCGGATCGTCGACCGAGTACGGCCGGGCGGCAACCGGCACGACCTCGTCGCCGAACCCGGCGTTGGCGTCGACGTTGACCGGCACGGTCACGAGCGAGCCGCCGACCCCCGACGGTGCGAGCGTGGCGACCACCAGCGACGTGAGTCGCGAGTCGCCGTCGACCACGCCGACCACCGCGTTGGGCGTCGCCGGGAACTGGGCGACCGGACGAGCGTCGAACGCGACCGTCTCACCGGCTCGCGAGGTCGACAACTCGGTCACACCGACCGTGGCGACGATTCCCGCGGCGACCACGAGGACCACCCCGACGATCGCGGCGATCTGCGTACGCCGACGCCGTCGTCGGGGGCTGGCCGTCACGAGCTCACGACCGGCTGACTCTGCGGGGCACCGACCGGAGCGCCCACCTCATCATCGCCATCACCGTCACCATCACCCGCGACGCCGTAGAGACCGCGGGCCTCGATCACACGCAGGACGGGGTTGGTGACAAGGTAGTCGAGCGGACGCCCGTCGGTGAAGCGGGCCCGGAGATCGGTGCTCGACACCTCGAGGCGCGGCACCTCGACCCGGATCCAGTCGATCTCGTCGTCGAGCGACACCGGCTCACCCGGACGGTCGACCACGACGAGACGCGACCGGGCGACGACCTCTTCGTGTCGCTCCCAGGTGGCGAGGCCGGCGGCGGCGTCGTCACCCACGATCGTGAACAGCTCGGCGTCGGGGAACTCGTCGGCGAGCACACCCAACGTGTCGGCGGTGTAACTGGCACCGCCGAGTTCGATCTCGTGGTGGCCGGGTTGGAGCCCGGGGACCTGTTCGACCGCCGCCGCCACCATGGCGAAACGGTCCTCGGCGGGCGTGATGTCGCGGGTTCCGTCCTTCTGCCACGGGACGTTGTTGACCATGAGCAGGACCACGTCGAGACCGACCTCGTGCAGGACGTTGACCGCCGTGACGAGATGTCCGACATGAGGCGGATCGAACGTGCCACCGAAAACGCCGACGCGACGCGGAGAGTGGTCGATCCCTTCCGGCCACGGAGTGGAATCGCTCACTCCGAGGCTGCGGTCCGGCACGAGAGCCCACTGTACGTGCCGCCAGACCCGAAATCGCTCGCAGGATCGGAAGGGGTCTTGACACGTCTGTTACCGTGAAACGGCCCCAATTCACCACCTCCCACCCGAATCCCCACCTGATTTCGGTTGACGCCCGGACCATCCGGGTACCGATCCCCCCAACGACGTCCCGTCGCCTCGATCTCGCCTCCGCGCAGATGCGCCGAGGTGTCCCAGATCCAGCCGAGACACCTGTGCCGCCCGGCACACGTCACACCGGAATCTTCCCGAGCAAGAACGGTTGTACCACACATCATGAATGACTCCATCGGCCTGTACCTCAACGACATCGGCAAGGTTCCGCTCCTGACCGCCGAGGACGAGCGCGAGCTCTCGCGCATCATCGAGGCCGGCCGCGAAGCGCAGGAACAGCTCGACGCCGGCAAGCGCGGCGCCGCTCTGAAGCGCCAGGTCCGCGAAGCCGCCAAGGCGAAGGACCGCTTCATCCGCTCCAACCTCCGCCTCGTGGTCTCGATCGCCCGCCGCTACCCGCTCCCCCAGGGAATGGACCTCCTCGATCTCATCCAGGAGGGCAACCTGGGCCTCGAGCACGCCGTCGACAAGTTCGACTGGCGGCGCGGCTTCAAGTTCTCGACCTACGCCACCTTCTGGATCCGCCAGGCCATCGGCCGGGCGCTCGACCAGAAGGCCAGCCTCATCCGCATCCCGGGTGACCGCTCGGCCAGCCTCCGGGCTGCGCTGCGCCAGGCCTCCGGCGACGGCGAGACCCTCGACCCCCAGAACGCGGAACTGCACCGGCTCACCACGCCGGTCAGCCTCGACAAGACCGTCGGCGACGACGGTGACGCCACGCTCGGCGACCTCATGGCCAACGACGACATCACGCCCGAAGACGCCGTGATGTCGCTGGTCGAGAGCGATCTGCTCGACGAGCTCCTCGACACGCTCGAGCCCCGGGCTCGGTTCGCCGTCGAGGCCCGCTTCGGCCTCGCCGACGGCGAGCGCAAGAGCTTCCGCGAAGTCGGCGAGCAGCTCGGTGTCACCGCCGAGGCCGCCCGTCGTCTCGTCTCCCGGGCCGTCGCCGGCCTGCGTGACGATGCGGAGCGCATCCTCGCCGTCTGACGTTCGTGACGTGCCTGGCACGTCACGCGACACGCACAACTGATCGAGAGCGGCTCGGGAAACCGAGCCGCTCTCGTCGTTTTCGCCACCGATAGCCTGGCCGGATGGGCCGAGAGCAGTGGACGCCGTCGACGTGGCAAGAGCGCCGGATCGGTCAGCAGCCGCAGTGGCCCGATCCCGGGGCTCTCGAGTCGTCACTCAAGACGATCTCATCACTTCCTCCGCTGATCTTCGCCGAAGAAGCACGATCCCTTCAGACGGAGCTGGCCCGCGTCGCCGCCGGGAACGCCTTCCTCCTCCAGGCGGGTGACTGCGCCGAGAGCTTCGAAGAGTTCTCTGCCGACAACATCCGCGAGAAGCTGCGCGTCATCCTCCAGATGGCGATCGTGCTCACGTACTCGATCGGCGTCCCCACCGTGAAGGTCGGACGCATCGCCGGCCAGTTCGCCAAGCCCCGCTCGTCCGACACCGAGCTGATCGGCGAGCTCGAGATCCCGTCGTTCCGTGGGCACATCGTGAACGACCCCACGTCCACCGAAGCCGCCCGGATGCCCAACCCCGAGCGGCTCGTGCAGGCGTACCACCAGTCCGCGTCCACCCTCAACCTGCTGCGCGCCTTCACCAAGGGCGGCTTCGCCGACCTGTCACGAGTGCACGCCTGGACGCAGGAGTTCGTGTCATCGAGCCCGTCGGGTCGTCGATACAACCAGCTCGCCACCGAGATCGATCGGGCGCTGGCCTTCATGCGCGCCTGCGGCATCGAGACCGAGCAGAACGCCCTCCTCAGCGAGGTCGACGTGTTCACGTCCCACGAGGCGCTCATCCTCGGCTACGAGGAGGCACTCACCCGCCGCGACAGCCTCACCGGCAACTGGTACGACTGCTCGGCCCACATGCTGTGGATCGGCGAGCGCACCCGCGAGCTCGACGGCGCTCACGTCGAGTTCCTCCGCGGCGTCGGCAACCCCGTCGGCTGCAAGGTCGGGCCCACCACCACGCCCGAGTACCTCCTCGAGCTGTGCGAAGTGCTCAACCCGGCACGCATCGCCGGTCGCCTCACGCTCATCACACGCATGGGTGCCGACAAGATCGAAGACGGACTCCGCCCGCTCCTCCGAGCGGTCACCGACGCCGGCCACCCGGTGGTGTGGGCGTGCGACCCGATGCACGGCAACACGTTCACCGCGCCCAACGGCCGCAAGACGCGCCACTTCGACGACGTCGTGCAGGAGATCGGCGGCTTCGTGCGAGCGCACCGCATCGAGGGCACGTGGCCGGGCGGGATCCACGTCGAGCTCACCGGCGAGGACGTCACCGAGTGCCTCGGCGGCGGCGACGAACTCGACGACAGCCAGCTCGACGATCGCTACGAGACCGTGTGCGATCCGCGGCTCAACGGCCGCCAGTCGGTCGACCTCGCCTTCCACGTCGCCGAACTCATCCGCGACTTCACCTGACGTCGCCCGACGCCCGACGCCCGTCGAGCGGTCACCCCGGGAGCGCACGAGCGTGACGGACCGGCTGTCGCTCCCCGATCTCGGCCCCGCCGAGTCGTTCGTGCGGTCGAGTGCGGACCCCGTCGTCGCGCATCTCGTCGCGACCCGACTCGACAGGTCCGACGGACGTTCGACCGTCGCGCCGGCGGTCGCCCACCCGCCGGTCGCCGATCTCCTCCGCTCGCAGCGGTCGGACGGCAGCTGGGGCGACCGCGACGATCCGCCGACACGGGTGCTCGGCACGTTGTGGTCGGCCAAGGTCCTCGTCGACGTCGGCCTCGGGCGCCTCGACGCGGTGGGCGACGGCGTCGACTTCCTGCACCGGCACGCCACGTGCGACCCCGGTGTCTTCTCGCTCGACGGCACCCGACGGGGCGTCCTGTCGTGCTACGTCGGGACCGCCGGGTCGATCGCAGTCGCTGCCGATCGACCCGACCTGGCCGACGAACAGATCCGATGGATCCTCCAGCACCAGGAGGTGCGTCGGTCGGGACGCTCGTTGCGGTCGTCACCGACCGATGTCTGGTCGCCCGAGCTCGCCACCCGGTACGGCGGGTGCCTGAGCGAGACGACGTGCCTCGTCGGGCTCGTGCGGACCGGCGCCGCGCTCGCCGACCAGCGGGATCGCGACGTCGACGCCGGTGCGGGCGACGACCCCGAGGTCGCCGCGATGCTCACCTCGATCCGCGACGCGTTCCTCGAACGCGAGGTGATCCGCGCGAGCTCGGGGGCTGTGGTGCCGGTCGGGTCGCCCGCCGGCGACCCCGAGCGATGGCTCGATCCGGGCTTCCCGCTCGACTGGCACGTCGATCTCGTCGAGGTGCTCGACCTGCTCGGTCGCATCGGCCCCGCGGACGCACGGATCCAACCGGCCATCGATGCACTCGTCGAGCGCCGACTCGCCGACGGCACCTGGCCGCTCCGCCGCAGCCACCGACCCGGCGACCTGAAGGCGTTCGGGCGACGGAGTTCGACGCGGGGCAGCGCACTCGCGACGGTCCGAGTGGTGAGTGCACTGCGCCGCTTCGACGCGCCCGACGCATCACCAGCGCGGTGATCATCGAGGAAGCGCTCACGCATCCCGGCATCCTGGCGGGGTGAGCGCCCGAGCTCTCGATCTCGTCCGCACGTGGCCGGTCCCCACGGTCGCTGCCGCCGTGGTCCGCCTCGACGGACCGCCCGGCGTGCCGCTCGTCCTCGACAGCGAGGGGCCGACCGATCACGTCTTCCGGCTCGCCTCGATCTCGAAGCCGATGTCGGCGTGGGCGACGTTGATCGCGGTCGAGGAGGGCATCGTCTCGCTCGACGACCGAGTCGACGCGCCCGGATCCGAACGGGCCGACGACGAGCCGACGCGGACGCTGGCACACCTGCTCGCCCATGCCGGCGGCTACGGCTTCGATTCCGACGGTCCGATCTCGTCGCCGGAACGAACCCGCATCTACTCCAACACCGGGTACGACACCATCGGCCATCACGTCGCCGCGGCGGCGCACATGCCGTTCGCCGAGTACCTCGCCGCCGCGGTCTTCGAACCGCTCGGGATGTCGTCGTCTCGCCTCGACGGGCGGGCGTCGCCGGCGAAGGACGTGGCGTCGACCGTCGACGACATGGTCCGGTTCATGATCGAGACGGTGCAGCCGCGGCTCGTCAGTCCGGGCACGGCGGCCGACGCGACCCGGACGCACTGGCCCGACCTCGGCGGTATCGTTCCGGGCGTGGGGCGTTTCGACACGTGCCCGTGGGGTCAAGGCGTCGAGATCCGCGGTGACAAGCAGCCGCACTGGACGGGCCGCGCCAACTCCGAGGCCACATTCGGTCACTTCGGCGGCGCCGGCACCATGATGTGGATCGACCCGGCGACCGAGCCGGTCCTCGGTGTCGTCGCTCTCACCGACCGTTCGTTCGACGAGTGGGCGGCCGACGCACTCCGGCTGTGGCCCGAGTTCTCCGACGCCGCCCTGAGAGAGTTCGCCGGAGTCTCCTGATGACGTCGTCGTCGTTCCACCACGGAGATCGCATCAAGTACGCGACCACCGGCGACGACGGCCTTCCTCTCGTCCGCTACGGCTTCATCGGTGGCGTCTCGAACGGTGACGGCGGTCCCGTCGTCGTGATGCTCGACGGGGAACTCAACGGCAACGTCGTCGACCTGTCGAAGGTCGAGGCCGTCACCATCGGCAACGTGACGCTGCGACTCGACGGCGCCGACCTGCTCGACGATCCGTCGCTGCGCCAGGGCCTCGTGCGGCTCTGGCAGGCCGAGGCCGAAGACGCCGGACTCCAGATCTCGTCGCTCCACCCGATCGGCACCGGCGTGCGCGACTCGAGCGAGGGCTACGCGCTCGCCGAGATGATGGCCGCCGGGCAGCAGTACGTCCTGAGGGCCTGCACCTGCCCCACCAACCCCGAAGCCATCGTCGTCAAGGCCGACGTCCCCAACCGCTGGACCACCTGACGACACCGTGGGTCAGGCACACAGTGTCGCCGCCACTCCGGTCGAGCACGGTGTGAGCAGGGCGTGACCGCCGGTCGCGCTCAGCGGTAGCGTCGTGCGGACAACTGACGAACCTGCGGGGTTGGGTGGAAGTCCCGACCGGCGGTGAAAGCCCGCGACTCCTTCGGTCTCGATCGGAGGACTGACCCGGTGGAACTCCGGGGCCGACGGTCACAGTCCGGATGGGAGCAGGTGAACGGCGCCTCGTCGAACGCGCCCGCGCCTCCGAAGTGGAGGGGCGGGCTCGTCCGCGGTTGGCGTCTGCGCGCCACGTCCCGTCGCGCCTCCCCGCACCAGCACACGAGGAGGCCATCATGGCGACTGCATCAACCGACCGACGCGACACGGCGGTGACGTGATGTTCACCGGGATCATCACCCACGTCGGACGCATCGACGCCTTCTCGAACGGCGTGCTCCGCGTCGTCGTCGACGGCAGCTCCGACGAACTGCTCGACCACGTCGTGATCGGCGAGTCGATCGCCGTCGACGGCTGTTGCCTCACGGTCACCGAGGCCGGCGACGACTGGTTCACGGCCGACGTGTCGGCCGAGACGGTCTCCCGGACCCGGTTGGCCGACGTCGCGATCGACGGACCGGTGAACCTCGAACGCGCCGTCCGACTCGATGACCGACTGGGTGGACACCTCGTGCAGGGCCACGTCGACGGCGTCGGCGAGGTGGTCGAGCCGTGCCCCGATCTCCGGGTTCGGGTCCCCGACCACCTGCGGCGCTACCTCGTCGAGAAGGGATCGGTCACCGTCGACGGGGTCAGCCTCACGGTGGTCGACGCTCTCGACGACGGTTTCAGCGTGGCGGTCGTCCCGCACACCTCCGAGGTCACGACGCTCGGTCGGCGACGCGTCGGCGATCGAGTGAACCTCGAGGTCGACGTGATGGCCAAGTACGTCGAGCGTCTCGTCGAGGCGACCCTCGCCGACCGAGTCGCCGCCGCGGAGGCAGCGCGATGAGCGCCGGGACCCAGCGGGCCGCGCAGTCCGAGCTCCGACTCGACTCGATCGACGAGGCCATCGACGCCATCGCCCGCGGTGGCATCGTCGTGGTGGCCGACGACGAGGACCGCGAGAACGAGGGCGATCTGATCATGGCCGCCGATGCGGCGACACCCGAGGCGATCGCATTCTTCGTGCGCCACACGTCCGGCGTCATCTGCGTCGGGCTCACTCCCGAACGATGTGACGACCTCGCGCTCCGACAGATGGTGCCGCCCGCCGAGAACGACGAGACACTGCGCACGGCGTACACCGTCAGTGTCGATGTGCGGGATGGGACGACCACCGGCATCTCGGCGGCTGACCGGGCCCTCACCCTCCGTGCGCTCGCCGATCCGGACAGAACCGGCAGCGCGTTCCAACGCCCCGGCCACGTGTTCCCGTTGCGTGCACGTCCGGGTGGAGTCCTCAAGCGGGCCGGCCACACCGAGGCCGCCGTCGACCTCGCATCGCTCGCCGGACGGGAGCCCGCCGGCGTCTTGTGCGAGCTCGTGATCGACGACGGTCGGATGATGCGTGGTGACGATCTCCGGTCCTTCGCCGACGAACACGGACTGCCGCTGATCTCGATCGCCGATCTGATACGCCATCGACGTCGGACCGATCGCCTCGTCGACCGATCGGCGAGCGCTCGACTCCCCCCACGGCGAGGTGAGTTCACGTGCCACTCGTACGAGTCGACGCTGGACGGCGAAACGCACCTCGCCTACTCGATGGGTGACGTGGCCGACGGCGAGCCCGTGCTCGTGCGGGTGCACAGCGAGTGCCTGACCGGCGACGTGTTCGGCAGCGTCAA
>JBCCTP010000064.1:0-13942 GCA_039198505.1 Actinomycetota bacterium
CCAGGTCCTCGACGCGCGACGCACGATCGAGCAGTCCGGCATTGTTGACGAACAGGCTCGGGACGCCGAGGGCCGACACGGTCTCGTCGAAGGCGGCCACGATGTCGCCTTCGTTCGCCACGTCGGCGCGGACGGCCACGGCGGTGGCACCGACGGCAGCGCAGGCGTCGACGACCCGGTCCGCGGACTCGGACGCGTGCACGAACGTGATCGCCACATCGTGGCCACGTCCGGCCGCCATGACGGCGGTGGCCGCTCCGATCCCTCGACTCCCGCCCGTGATCATCACGATCGGCCGGGCTGCCGAGGTCATCCCGCGACCGCCCCGTCGAGCTGCGGGTCGACCTCAGCGGGTCCGGCAGCACCGATGATGCACGCGCCCACGAGACACAGTGCGGCGGTGATCGAGTACGGCCAGTCGTAGTCACCGAAGCGATCGAACAACCATCCGATCAGCAGCGGCCCTCCGGCGACGCCGATGATGCCGATGGCCTGTGAGCGACCGAAGATGCGGGGATAGTCGCGGACGCCGAACCGCTCGGCCACGAGCAGTGGCTGCATCATGAGCAGGTTTCCGACGGTGGCGCCGAAGACGATGATGAACACGAACATCAGCCACGTGGTCGAGGTCCAGGCCAGGCCCACGAGCGCCCCCGCTTGCAGCGCCGCGAGCACGGCGGTGAACGGGGTCATCGCGACGACGGCCACGAGGCGACCGCCGACCAGTCGGGCGATCACCGAGGTCGTCGCCAACGCCGTGATCGCGAACTGGGCGGTCGACTCGTCGGTCCGGTCCTCGACCAGCTTCACGAGCTGTTGGATGCCACCTACTTGCGCACCGAGCGCCAGCACATAGCCCCAGGTGACGAACCGGTAGAACCGCGTCGTGACGGCGTCGTCGAACGCCATGCCACCAGCCGGTGGCGGCGTGGCGCCGGCGGCGAGGCGCGCGCCGTCGGGAGCGAAGCCGTCCGCGACCGGGTCGGGCCGAATGACGAACAACGCCACCGGCACCGTGATGAGCACGTACACGAGGCCGAGCCACGGCGTCGATGCGGCGAGACCTCGATCGTCGATGAGCTGCTTCGCGAACGGCGTGATGACGATTCCGCCGGCCGACAGTCCGGTCGATGCGACGGAGAGCGCCACCGATCGCTTCGCGTGGAACCAGCGAGTCACCACGGTGGTCGCGGGCACGAGGCCGGCGAACGCGAAGCCCACCGCGAACAGCACGTAGGTCGCGTACAGCTGCCATCGCTCCTCGACCTGCCCGACGACGGCGAGCGATCCGCCGGCGATGACCCCGCCGACCGCGATCACGTACCGGACGTCGTAGCGGGCGATGAGTCGGCCGGCCCAGACGCCGCAGATCCCCCCGACGACGAAGAAGATCGTGACGGCGAGGGAGATGCTGCCCAGCGTCCAGCCGCGCTCCTTGCTGAACGCGTTCAGGTAGACGGCGAGCCCGTAGAACGCGAGTCCGGCGTTGACGAGCAACACGGTGAAGCAGCCGGCGACGACCCGCCACCCCGGGAACGACCGGGCGCCGTGGCGCGCCTGTGTCTCGGCAGGCTCGTCCGCCGGATGATCGGACGGGCCCGGTTCACCTCCGGTGGCGTCGACGTCGGACGACGTCACCCGTCGACGATCTGGTCGATGCGCGACGCCATCTCGCGATCGAGATCGGTGACCGTGTTCCCGGCGTCGTGTGTGGTGAGCGTGATCGTCACCCGTGAGTACACGTTCGACCACTCGGGATGGTGATTCAGGTCCTCGGCGACGAACGCGACACGGGTCATGAACGCAAAGGCTTCACGAAAGTCACGGAACGTGAACGTCTTCTGCAGTCGGTCTCCGTCGTCGTCCCACGCCATGACCGTCGACGATAGACGCTGCGTCCCGGCGGTGTTCAGCCCGCGATCCGCGCATCGAGTTCCCCCGCCACACGCCGTGATCGCGGACTGGCAACGGTCGATTTCAGCCCGTCCTGACCAGGCATTTAGCGCTAAGCGTGGGCGGCACGGACGCAGAGCGTCGACGAGTTTGCTGCTACGTTCGACGTATGACCGACGTCCGGAACCAACTCGACACGGCCAGCGACGAGGCCGGCCGAACGGCGTGGACGTTCCTCTCGAACCACGCACGCGTGCTGTCGTGCCTCGCCGACGATTCGTCGATCCGGCTACGCGACGTGGCGGCCCAGGTCGGCATCACCGAGCGAGCGGCACAGAGCATCGTGGCCGATCTCGCGACCTCCGGTTTCGTCACGCGCACCCGCGTCGGCCGACGCAACCGGTACGAGGTGCACCGCGAACGCGGACTCGGCGAGGGCCCCGACGGCCTCGCGGTGGGCGCGCTGCTCGAACTGCTGGCACACCAGAGCAGCACCACTCGGTCGTTCGCCGACGACGACCTCGCCGATCAGCGCGGTCGCGCCAACTGAACGCCGACTGAGGCGTCTCGGCGGTTCCGACGATCGGGCCCGCTCCCTCGATCAGAGCAGGTCGGCGAGCGCGCTGGCAGAGGCATCCTCGGCTGAGTCGTCGGTCGGACTCGACCAGGCTCCGTACCCCTCGGCCTCGAGGCGAGCGGCCAGATCGGGCCCACCACTCTCGGCGATGACACCTCCGGCGAGGATGTGCACGTGGTCGGGGCGCAGCTCTTCGAGCAGCCGCGAGTAGTGCGTGATCGCCAGCACGCCGAGGGGTTCACCACCCGCGGGCGGTTCGTTGCTCATGGCCTCGACGCGGCGGGCGCAGTCGCGCAAGGCGTCGATGTCGAGGCCCGAGTCGAGTTCGTCGAGGATCGCGATCCGCGGCGAGAGCGCAGCGAGCTGCAGCGTCTCGTTCCGCTTCTTCTCACCGCCCGACAGGTCGACGTTGAGCGGCCGAGCGAGGAACCGCTCCTCGAAGTTGATGCGGTCGGCCTCGTGCACGAGGAGGTCGTCGAGCCCCTCGGCCGGGCGCTCGCGTGACGCCAACGCCTCGCGGAGCACATCGTGCAACATCACGCCCGGCACCTCGGTCGGGTACTGCATCACCAGATGGAGACCGGCGACCGCACGTTCCCACGTGGCCATCGTCAACACGTCGACTCCGTCGAGACGGACCGAACCGGCGGTGACCTCGTAGCCCGGCTTGCCCATGATGACGGCCGACAGCGTGCTCTTGCCCGCCCCGTTCGGGCCCATCACGGCGTGGACCTCACCGGACGACACCTCGAGATCGATGCCCTTCAGGATCTCGTTGCCCGCGACGCTGGCGCACAGCCCGTCGATGCTCAGAGTGCTCACGATGCGCTCCCTTCGTCGCCCGACCGGCGGGCGATCTCGATGCGACCGTCGACGATCGCGGCGTCGAACACCTCGACCGGCTGGGTGGCGGGCAGTGTGCTGGGCTCTCCGGTGAGGAGGCTGAACGCACTCGAGTGCTTCGGACACTCGAGCTCGAGCTCGTCGCACCACACCTCGCCCTCGGAGAGCGACACGTTGGCGTGCGAGCAGATGTCGCCGATCGCATGGACGGCCTCGCCGATGCGGACGATGGCGATGGGAGTGGGGCCGTCGGCATCGCCGAGATCGACCTCGATCCGCATCGCCTCGCCGTCGCCGAGATCGTCGAGCTGCACCGTCTCGGTCACGCCGCCACCTCCTGCGCTCCGATGTCGAGCTTGTTCGCGACACGAGCCCGGAGGTCGGCGGTCTCGTCGCCGACGGGAAGCTGGTCGATGACCTCGTCGAAGAAGCCGAGGACCACCAGGCGCTCGGCCACCTCGGGCCGCACGCCCCGGCTCTCGAGATAGAAGCGCTGGTCCTCGTCGATCGGGCCGACGGTGGACGCATGGGCGCACTTCACGTCGTTCGTCCGGATGTCGAGATTCGGCACGCTCTCGGCCCAGGCGCCCGGGGAGAGCGTGAGGTTGCGGTTGGTCTGGTACGCGGCGGTGCCACCGGCATGCTCGCGGATCTTGATCAGGCCGGTGTACACACTGGCAGCGTCGTCTTGGACCGCCCCCTTGAAGAGGAGATCGCTGTCGGTGTGCGGCGCGTCGTGATCCTGGATGGTGCGGAAGTCGTGCATCTGGCCACCACCCGCGAAGTAGAGCGCGACCTGCTTGGTGGAACCTCCCTGACCGGAGATGCGCGCCTCGGTGCGAGCGCGGACGTAGTCGCCGCCGAGGGTGACGGTCGCCAGCGTGACCGACGAGTCTCGATCGCCGACGGCCTGCTGGTTGCCGATCTGCCAGGTGGCGTCGCCGGCCTCGTTGAGCGCCAGGTACGTGACGCGGGACGCCTGCGCGGCACGGATCTGCACGACGGGCACGACGAGCGCCTGGTCGAGTTCGGCGCCGTCGGCGGCGATGAACCGCTCGACGACGGTGACCTCGCTGTTCTCCCCGGCGTCGATGACGAGGCGGGGGAACACGGCGGTTCCGTCGCCACCGAGGCGATGGGTCACCACGATCGGCTCCGCGGACGCTCGACCTCGTGGGATCGAGATGACCGTCGGTGTCATGAACGCCCGGTTGAGGTCGGCGAAGACGTCGGGGGTCTCGTCGGCGAACACCTCGGGCTCTCGGTCGGTGACGACCAGATCGGCGTGGGATCCGGTCACCGTGGTGGCCGACGCCGCAGGCGTGTACCGCTCGGGATCGAACCGGTCGATCCGGCTGTAGCGCCAGATCTCCTCATCGGGAGTGGGGACCGGCGCCGAGCGGGTGCGCTCGGCTGCTGCGAGTCGCATCTCGGACCAGTCATCACCCACGGAACGGACGTGGTCGACGCTGAACATCGCGTCCGAAGGCTACCGCTGAGCAGGGGCGGAGCAGCCGTTCGGGCCCGGTGTCACGCTGCTCACCCGAGCCGTCGCGCGGACGGGTCGGACGGGCGATCGAGGTGGCTCAGGACGAACGCTTGCGGCGGAAGATGCGCTTGATGAACCCGCCGCGCTCGCGCTCACGCTCCGCGTCGATCTGTGCCATCACGTCGAATCCAGCGGCGTTCACGATGTCCTCGGCGGCGTCGAGCACCGCCGCCGCCGACCCGTCGTCGAGGCCGGCCGGTTCGGGCGGGGTGACGCCGACGGTGAGGCTTCCGTGGGTCCACGCGGCGTCGGCCAACCTGCGCTCGTATCCCGAACACTGATCGGGACAGCGCCACGGGGCGTCGGGCGCCAGGTCGAGATTGCACTTCCGGACCGTGTCACCGTTGGGATACGACCGGGATTCGAAGTTCTTGCACTCCGTCCGCATCGGCACGACGCCAGTCTAGGTCCGCCCGGAATTCCCCCCGCCGCGACCCCACCGCTCGGTCACCGTTTGTTACGAACTGGTGGCAGCGGGCGGGAACGATCGACAAGGAGTTCCCCCAATGAGTCACCTCGACCCATCCACCACCCGGGACGACGACGTCACCACGAACGACTCCCCCGACACCGGCTCGACCGACGATCGCCGGTCGGCCCTGCGCAAGATCGCGCTCGGCGGTGCCGGCGCCGCAGTCGGAGTCCTCGCTCTCCGCGAGACCGCCCACGCCGGCGACGAAGCCGGGACACCGACCGTCGACACGAACGCGCTCGAGCTCGGCGAGGCGTCGACCAACACGGCGGTCACACCGACGTCGTTGGCGGTCACTCCGGCCGCCGCCGTGACCCAGGGTCCGTCGATGCTGTCCGTGGGGGCCGCGGTCCCGGCGGTCGATGCGCCGTTCCCGGCGCAGGCCGGCGGATACGGCGACGACAACGTTCCGAACGGTCTGCACGGCTCGACGACGGCGCTCGCCGGCTTCGGCGCCGTCGCAGCGAACCTGTCCGCCGCTGCGCCCGACGACACCACCGAGGCTCCGGGAGCACTCGCCGTTGCGTCGGCCAATGGCGCACACATCAAGTTCGTCCTCCTGGCCGACCCCGTGTCGGGGCCGACACCGGGTGCGCACGTCGCGGGCGAGATGTACGTCGACGCCGACGGCACGCTCTGGTTCACGGTCCCCACCCCGCCCGAGACCATCGGCGGCGACCCCGGCGTGCGGTTCGTGAAGCTCGCAGGCAACGACACCGCCGGCTCGCTGCACTTCCTGCCCGAACCCGTCCGAATCGCGGACACACGCGAGGGCGGCGTCACCAAGCCCGCCGCCGGCAGTACCAACGTGTACGACACGAAGCTCGCGCTCGACGGAACCACCGCCACCGGGGTTCCCGCCGGCGCGACGGGTGTGGAGCTGAAGATCGTCGCGGCCCAGACCGGCGATCCGGCCGTGCCGACCGCCGTGAACGGCTACTTCACGGTCGCCGCGGCCGGGACCACGTTCACGGACGATCCGACGTTCTCGAGCGGCAACTGGGACGGCATCGGCCAGATCGTCAGCACGTCGGCCCTGTCGGCCGTCGATGCAGACGCCCAGATCGCCATCTTCCTCGGCCCCGAGTCAGGCTGTCACCTGATCGTCGACGTCATCGGCTACTACCTCTGACGAAGGTCAGCCGAACCAGCACGAACCGGACCCGGCACCACACGTGCTGTTCCCTCGAGGCCGGCCAACCCCGAGCCTGAAGAACCAGTGAGGAGCGTGCGGGCCGAGAGGAAGGCCGACCGTAGCGACGCAGTCGCGTGTCGGCCGGTCTCGGCCCGTGCGCTCCGAACGGGGTCAGAGCGCAGGGACGGTCAGCCGACCGACCCCTCCATCTGCAACTCGATGAGCCGCGACCACTCGACCGCGTACTCCATCGGGAGCGTCTTCGTGATCGGTTCGATGAAGCCGTTGACGATCATGCCCATCGCCTGCTCCTCGGAGAGCCCTCGTGACATGAGGTAGAAGAGCTGCTCCTCGGCGACCTTCGAGACCGACGCCTCGTGGCCGATCTCGGCGTCCTGCTCGCCGACCTCCATGTACGGGAGCGTCTTCGACACCGAGTCCTCGTCGAGGATCAGCGCGTCGCACTCGACGTGGCTCTTGCAGCCCTCGGCGCCTTCGTCGACCCGCACGAGCCCGCGATAGGTGGTGATCCCACCGTCCTTCGAGATCGACTTCGAGACGATCTTCGAGCGCGTGTTGGGAGCAGCGTGCACCATCTTGGCGCCGGCGTCCTGGTGCTGGCCCTCGCCCGCGTACGCGACCGACAGCACCTCACCCGTGGCGCCCTCGCCGACCAGGTACACCGCCGGGTACTTCATCGTGAGCTTCGAGCCGATGTTGCCGTCGATCCACTCCATGTGGCCGCCGGCCTCGACCCGGGCCCGCTTGGTGACGAGGTTGTACACGTTGGGCGACCAGTTCTGGATGGTCGTGTAGGTGACCCGAGCGCGGGGCTTCACGACGATCTCGACGACGGCCGAGTGCAGCGAGTCGCTGGTGTACACCGGGGCCGAGCAGCCCTCGATGTAGTGCACGTTCGAGCCTTCGTCGGCGATGATGAGCGTCCGCTCGAACTGGCCCGCGTTCTCGGAGTTGATGCGGAAGTACGCCTGGAGCGGCATCTCGCAGTCGACGCCCGGCGGGACGTAGATGAACGAGCCGCCCGACCACACCGAGGTGTTGAGGGCTGCGAACTTGTTGTCGCCCGGGGGGATGACCGTGCCGAAGTACTCCTTCACCAGGTCGGGGTACTCGCGCAGTGCGGTGTCCATGTCGCAGAACAGGATCCCCTGGGCCTCGAGGTCCTCGCGGTTCTTGTGGTACACGACCTCGGACTCGTACTGCGCCGTCACGCCGGCGAGGTACTGACGCTCGGCCTCGGGGATGCCGAGCTTCTCGTAGGTCTTCATCATCTCTTCGGGGAGCTGGTCCCACTCGTCGACCTGCTCGCCCTTGGGCCGCAGGTAGTAGTAGATGTCCTGGAAGTCGATGTCGGGCATGTTCACCGCGAACCACTCGGCCATCGGCTTCTTGTCGAACAGACGCAGCGAGCGCTTGCGCATCTGGGTCATCCAGCGCGGCTCACCTTTCCACCACGAGATCTGCTCGACGACGCCTTCGTTGAGCCCTTTCTCGGGTGTGAACGCGTATTCGACCTCGTCGCTCCATCCGAGGTCGTACTTCGTGAGATCGAGATCGAACGTGGTCATGGCGCCTCCTGTCGAGCGCCCCATGGGGAGGGGCGGCGAATTTGCACGGGATTCAGCATACAAATTCCCCGGCCGATCTGACCGTGCCGAGCGGCCGGTTTCGGAGCGACGAACGTCGCACGATCGCAAGGTTTCGTCACTCGATGGACGGGTAGTCCCGGGCCATGCGCGGGCGGTTGGCGGACCTTCTCCTTTCACGTACCCGAATCGGGCCGGCGCGGGCCGGCCGGGTGGCCGTGGGAGCGATGCTGGCGGCGTCCGTGCTCGTGTTCGTCGGCGCCGATCCTCGGCCGGCGGGGGCGCAGAGCGAGGACAACGGCCTCTCGGAGACGTCGGTCAACACCTTCCTCTTCGACGCCGAACAGGGCATCGTCCGGGTCACCGTCGACATCGACCTGCGGAACGTCACGACCGACCAGCGGGTTGGCAACCAGATCCGCCAGGCGTACTTCGACTCGTACTTCGCGGTCGTCCCGTTGGGCGCCGAGAACGTCGTCGCCACCCGCAACGGCCAGGTTCTCGCCGGCGAGCTGGTCGATGCGCCCGAGTCCGACGCGTTCTCGTTCTACGAGTTCGACCTCGGCCGACGGATCTTCAGTGGCCAGTCCACGAGCGTCCAGGTCACCTACGACCACCTCGGCGCACCGCCGCGGGACGAGGTGATCTGGCGGGTCAACGAGGCCTACGCGTCGTTCCTCGCGTTCGGGTTCGGCGATCCCGGCCAGGTGACACTGCGCATCGTCCTCCCGTACGGCTACGAGTTCGACGACGTGACCGACCTGACGGGTTTCGAGGCGAGCGAACCCGATGCGTTCGCGTCGATCACGTACGAGCGGTCGGGTCTCGCCGAGGACGACGACGTCCTCGTCTCGATGTCGAACGACGACCGTCTGGTCATCACCGAGACGACCGTCGACGGCGCCGACTTCGACGTCGCCTCGTGGCCCGGTGACGACACGTGGACGCAGTTCGTGATCGACGGAACCCGTGATGCGCTCCCCGTCCTCGAACAGACCCTCGGCTCCAAGTGGCCGCTCGACGAGCTGACGATCCGCCAGGCGATCAGTCAGTACTTCCTCGGGTACGGCGGCTACTTCGACGGATTCAACAACGAGATCGCGCTCGGGGAGGAGATCGACCGGGAGCTGCTCTTCCACGAACTCTCACACGCCTGGATCGACGACGACCTGTTCGCCGAACGCTGGCTCATCGAGGGGTTCGCGCAGGTCGTCGCGGCCGACGTGCTGCTCGAGCTCGACGGCGTCGAGTCGTCGCCCGAGTCGGTCGAGCGGTGGTGGCTCGACCTCCTCGACTGGGGCCACGGTGGGTCGTTCGACATGGAGGAGTACGGCTACGCCGCGTCGTGGTGGGTCGTCGACCAGATCGTCGACGAACTCGGACCCGACGACACCCGCGCCGTCCTCGACTCCTTCTTCGAGGGGTACCGCGCGTATCCCGGTGGCGATCCCTCCGAGACCTGGAGCTCGACCGAGAACGACTGGCGTCGCTTCGTCGACGTCGTCGACCGCGTCCACGGCGACCTCGACGGCATCGAGGGTCCGCTGCGGGAATGGGTGCTGCCGCCGTCGTATCGATCGCAACTCGATCGACGTTCCGAGGTCCGAGACGCGTACGAGTCGACCGCCCAGGGGGCGTCGCCGTGGGCGATGCCGCCGGCCGTTCGAGATCCGATGGAACGGTGGGAGTTCGCTCTCGCGGAGCAACGCCTCGAGGTGGTCGACGGCGTGTCGGAGCGGCTCGACGACGTCCGCGGCGATGCACGGCGACTCGGCGTCGATCTCGATCTCTCGACCGTGCGTGACCGCTTCGAGACCACACGCTTCGGCTTCGACGACGTCCTCGTGTCGCTCGACGAGATCGAGAGCGACGCGATGGACCTCGACGCCGCTCTCGACGAGATGGTCGAACGGTCCGCCGCGTGGGACGTCACCCCCGCCGAGCCGTACGCCGCCGGAGCCCCGACGAGCTTCGGCCAGGCGCTCGACTCGGTCGAGAGCGAGTTGGCGCGAGCCGACGAACTCGACGACCGGTGGGCTGCGGCCGTCACCGAGCTCGCGTCGATGGGAGTGGCGGAGCCGGAGCTCGTGGCCGGCGGGGACGAGCCGCTCGCCGGTTTCGCGCAGGCACTCGATCGGGTCGGCGACCTCGAGGAGACGGTCGATCGTCTGACACGGGTCGACACGGCGGTGGCCGCCGATCGCTCGCTCGTCGAGACGATCGGACTGCTCGGGACCGATTCCGCCACCGACCTCGACGCGGCGGAACGGGCGATCGAAGGGTCCGACCTCGAGGCAGCGGACCGGCGACTGTCGACGATCGAGGATCGCCTCGACGGAGCGTCGGAGTCGGGATGGCTCCGCCTGTCGGTCGTCGGCGGAGTGCTCCTCCTACTGGCCGTCGCAGTCGTGCTCCTTCGCCGCCGATCTCGGCGTCGGCGCAGCGGTCTGCACGTGTCCTCGTCCGATCCGACGACCGTCGACATCGACGCCGGCGACTCGAACGCCGAGGGTCCGACCGCCCCGCTCGACGATGTCCTCGATGATCCGTCCTCCGGTCCGGTCCCCGCGGCCGCAGGTACCGTCGCTCCCGATGGAGCCGCCGAACCGCCAGCGTCCGGCTGACTCCGCGTCGGTCGCTGCGGCGGTCGAGTCCGTCGTCCGCGAGTTGGCGTCGAGCCTCGGCGTCGAGCTGCGGACGACGGTCGCACCCGTCGACGACCGGCACGTGGGCGCGCTCCACGACGTCGAGACCGAGCTCGTCGCTCGTGCGATCCCCCGTCGGCGGGCCGAGTTCGCCACCGGCCGCGTCCTCCTGCGCCGCCTGCTGGCGGTCGACGATCCGATCGGTCGCACGACACTCGGTGCTCCCGTAGTGCCTCCGGGCGAGATCGTCTCGTTGGCGCACGATCGACAGATCGCCGTGGCGGTGGCCACGACGGATGCATCGATCGCCGGGGTCGGCGTCGACGTCGAACCGATGCAGCCGCTCGAGGCGGCGATGGTCCGCACGATTCGCCGCTCGGACGACGACCTCGACGAGCCGCTCGCGGTGTTCGTCGCGAAGGAGGCGGTCTACAAGTCGTGGAGTGCGCCGGGCAGACGGATCCTCGAGTTCCACGACGTCCGCCTCCGACGGGCCGCCGGCACCCGCGGGACCCTGCTCTCGGCACACGTCGCCGAGGACGGAGCGGTCATCCCCGTCGCCGTGACATCGGCCGGCGATCGGTGGGTGGCGCTCGCCGCACGTCCCGTCTCCGGGTGACCCCCACGATCGCCTGCCTCGCTCACGTCAGCACCCGAGCAGGGATCGACGGGATGTGCTGACGTGAGCCGCCGACAGCTCCGCCCGCGTCAGCACATGAAGACTGAACAACGGGATGCGCTGACACGAGGACCGGGGCACGCTCGCGTCAGCGCATGAACGCAGATCAGCAAGATGCGCTGACGCGGACGATCGGGCGGCACGCTCACGTCAGCACGTGAGGAGCGATCGCCAGGATGCGCTGACGTGGACGGCCGGGGCCACCGGGCGCGTCAGGCGGCGTCGGCGTCGGGGAGCTCGTGCGCCGGGTCGGCCTCGACGAAGATGCACTCACCGGGGCACATCTCGGCGGCGTGGATGACCGACTCGATCTGGCGCGGCGGCACCGCAGCGAGGCTGCCGGAGCCACCCGGGTCGTTGAGGACCTGGCCGTTCTCGGCAACGTAGGCGATCCCGTCTTCGAGCTGGACGAAGACGTCGGGGCAGTGATCGACGCAGATGCCGTCGCCCGTGCACAGGTCTTGGTCGATCCACACACGCATGCCGGGTCGGAACCGTAGCGGCGCCTTCGTAGCGTGGCTCGACGGTGAGCGAAGACAGCCGACACATCTCCGACAACGATCCCGAAACGTCGGGCGCCCCGCCTCGTGCGCCCGCCCGGCCGCACACGTGGAGCCGTCCGACGGGCGAGGTCGACGACCCCTACGCCTGGATGCGCGACGTCGGCGATCCCGATCTCCTGACGCACCTGGAGGCCGAGAACACGTACGCCGATGCGTGGTTCGCACCCCACGGCGACACCATCGACACGATCTTCGAGGAGATCCGGTCCCGCGTCCGCGAAACCGACATGTCGACGCCCGTGTTCAACGGCGGGTGGTGGTACGTCACGTCCACGGTCGAGGGACTGCCGTACCCCCGTCACCATCGGGGACGCACCGCCGACACCGCCGACGAGACCGTGCTCCTCGACGAGAACGTCGAGGCCGAGGGCCACGAGTACTTCGACCTCGGGGCCTTCGACTCGTCGCACGACCACGCCCGTTTCGCCTGGTCGACCGACACCACCGGCGACGAGCGCTACACGCTCCGCGTCCGCGAACTCGCCGACGACGGATCGCACCACGACCATGACGACGAGATCACCGAGGTGTCGCACGCGGGCACTGCGTGGTCGACCGACGGCGACCATCTCTTCTACGTCCGGCCCGACGAGCAGGAGAGGCCGTACCAGGTGTGGCGTCACCGGATCGGCACGCCGATCGCCGACGACGAGCTCGTCTACGCCGACGACGACCAGCGCTTCTTCGTCACCATCGGCGAGACCCGATCCGACCGGTGGATCGTCATCCAGTCGTCGAGCAAGACGTCGTCCGAGACGCTCCTCATCCCGTCCGATCGGCCGCTCGACGCGCCGCGTTCGGTGCTCGAGCGCCGCGACGACGTCGAGTACCAATTCGACGACTGGGGTGATCGCAGCATCCTCGTCACCAACGACGGCGGAGCCGACGACTTCGAGATCCGGGTCACCGACGGCGACCCGTGGCCGTCCGACCGAGGCGACGACTGGCGCCCGCTCGTCGCCCACGAGTCGGGCCGACGGATCGTGGCCGCCGATGCGTTCCGTGACCGACTCGTCGTGTCCGAGTGGCGCGATGCGCAGCCGGCGATCCGGATCATTGAACGAGACGGCGCGCAGCACACGCTCGAGATCGACGCCGAACCACACGACGTCAATCCCGCTGCCAACCCCGAGTGGACCACGTCGACGCTGCGATTCACGACACAGTCACTCACGAGCCCGGTGAGCCTCTGGGAGGACGATCTCGAGACCGGCGAGCGCACTCTGCTGCGGCGCATCCCCACGCCCAACGTCGATCTCGACGACTACGTCGCGGTGCGCACCTGGGCGACGGCACCCGACGGGGCGAAGGTGCCGGTCGACATCGTGCGCCACGTCGACACCCCCCTCGACGGCACGGCACCCGGATGCCTGTACGGCTATGGCGCCTACGAGGCCTCGCTGCCGCCCTGGTTCTCGGTCGCGCGCCTGTCGCTCCTCGATCGTGGCGCGGTCTGGGCGCTCGTCCATCCGCGAGGCGGCGGCGAGCTCGGCAGACGTTGGTACCTCGACGGCAAGCTCCTCGCCAAGCAGCACACGTTCGACGACACGATCGCCGCGGCCGAACACCTGGTCGCGGAGGGCATCGTCGCCGCGGGCCGACTCGGGCTGCGCGGTGGCTCGGCGGGCGGCCTCCTCGTCGGCGCGTGCATCACGCAGCGACCCGAGTTGTTCGCATCGGCGGTCGCCGAGGTTCCGTTCGTCGACATCGTCAACACGATGAGCGATGAGACGCTTCCGCTCACGGTCACCGAGTGGGAGGAGTGGGGAGACCCGCGCACCGAGCCGTACGCCACGGCGATGGCGGCCTACTCCCCCTACGACAACACCGTCGCCGCCGACTACCCGGCGATCTACGCGTCAGCCGGTCTCAACGATCCGAGGGTCAGCGTCCACGAGCCGGCGAAGTGGGTCGCTCGCCTACGCGACGTCGACACGGGCGGCCAACCGATCCTGTTGCGCACCGAGATGGGCGCCGGC
>JBCCTP010000065.1:0-13941 GCA_039198505.1 Actinomycetota bacterium
CACGGTCGGGTTCGGAATGGGCAACTTCAGCGACGTGACGATGGAGCAGCTCGCCGACAACGGCGACGGCTTCTACGCCTACGTCGACAACGAGGACGAGGCCGAGCGTCTGTTCGAGGACGAGCTGACCTCGACGCTGCTCACGGTGGCGAAGGACGCCAAGATCCAGGTCGAGTTCGATCCGGACGTGGTCGAGTCGTACCGCCTGATCGGCTTCGAGAACCGAGGTGTGCTCGACAGCGACTTCCGCAACGACGACGTCGACGCCGGTGAGCTCGGTGCCGGTCACCAGGTGACCGCCATCTACGAGGTGGAGCTGGAGCGGGGCGTCGACCTCGACGACCGTGACGAGATCGGTGAGGTGTTCCTCCGGTGGGAGGACCCGGAGACGGGCGAGGTGTCGGAGATCGACGAGGACATCGATCTGCGCGACGTCGAGCCCAACTGGGGCGACACCGACATCGACTTCCAGCTGGCCACGACGGTCGCCACGCTCGCCGAGAAGCTGCGGGACAACCCGTTCGCCGACGACGTCGACCTCGACGCCGTGGTCGAGGAGCTCGACCGCCTCGCCGACGAGTACGACACCGCCGAGGTCGACGAACTCGCCGACCTCGCCGAACGGGCCGCCGAACTCGCCGGACAACCCGCGTTGCAGTGTTCCGTCGCGCCCGGGACTCGACGGAACACTCGGTCGCTGCGGTGTCGGTGGCGACTGGCAGACTCGCCGGATGGCGGGACTGATCGCGATCGATCTCGACGGGACCTTGCTCGGTGCGTTCGGCGAGTTGTCCGAGCGCAACACCGCCGCCCTCACTGACGCATCCGCCGCCGGATGGACCGTCGTGCTGGCCACCGGACGCCCGCCGCACCTCACGACCCATCTCGCCCCACAGCTCGCCGGCGTGGTCAGCCACGTCGTCGGTGCGAACGGCTCGATCGTGGCGACGTTCCCGGCATCACCCGACGGTGAGCCCGAGCTGCTCCACCTGGCCAGCTTCGACTTCGAGATCGCGGACCGGATGATCCGCGATCTCCGGCAGGCCGACGCCGGCTACCGCTTCGCGATCGCCACCGACCGCGGCTTCGCCCACGAGGACGGCTTCGCCGACCGCATGCCGGCCGCCGTCGCTGGTCCACCCGTCGACGACGTGCTGACCATCGGCGGCACCGAGGCCTTCAAACTGCTCGTGTTCCACGATCAGCACGATGTCCACGAAGTGTCGCGCCGGATCCCTGCCGTCGTCCGGGCCACGATCGAGGCCGTCGAACGGGACGGCGCCCAGTCGGTCGGCGAATTCGCCGTCAGTCACATGGGCGCCGACGCCGCCGAGATCGGTCCGGCCGCCACCGACAAGGGCGCAGGGCTGCGCTGGCTGTGCGATCACCTCGATGTCCCCGCCGCCGACGTGGTGGCGTTCGGCGACGAACTGAACGACCTCACGATGCTGGAGTGGGCGGGCACGTCATACGCGATGGAGAACGCGGCGCACGACGTGAAGGCGGTGGCCGACCACGTCGCTCCGCACCACGTCGACGACGGCGTCGCCCAGGTCGTGGAGCAGCTGATCCGACGCTCCGCTTGATTGTAGATTCATCTGAATCTATTCTGACCGTGTGCCCGGCGACCGTGGCCGTGACTCGGCGTTCCTCGACTCGTATCTGCCGTACGTGTTGCGTCGCGCCGATCAGACGCTGTCGGCGCCCTTCTACGTCGTGTTGACCCAGCACGGCATCGCCCGCTCCGAGTGGCGTCTGCTCGCCGTGCTCGAGGATCTCGGTGAGCTGTCCGTGCTCGATCTCGCCGCCGAGTCGCTGAGCCCGCAGCCCACGGTCACCCACGCTCTGCGACGACTCGAGAAGCGCGGACTCATCGCCCGCACCACGGGCGAACACGACAAGCGGCAGCGCTTCATCTCGATCACGCCGGCCGGATCGGAACTGACGACCACACTCATCGCCGAGGCGCAGCGACTCGAAACCGACGCACTCGCCGACGTCCACGACGATCACGACGGTGACGCTGAACTCGGCGATCTCGACGAGCTGATCTCCCGCCTGCGTGTGTTGACCGCCCGACTCGAGGCCAGGTCGAGCACGACCGCCGAGGAGACCGAAGCCGGATGACCACGACGAGCCGCACGTTCAGCGGCGGGAAGGGACCGACGTGACCGATCTCGTGTACGACCCGAGCACCGCGACCCGACGACGCCCGTTCAGCCTCCAGCGCTGGATCGACGAGCACCGCGACCAACTCGTGCCGCCGGTCGCCAACAAGCAGGTGTGGCGCGAGGCCGACATGATCGTGATGATCGTCGGCGGCGGCAACCAGCGGAACGACTTCCACGAGGATCCGCGAGAGGAGTTCTTCCACCAGCTGAAGGGCGACATGATCCTGTGGATCTGGGAGGGCGAAGGCACCGAGCCGTACCCGATGCCGATCCGCGAGGGCGAGGTCTACCTCCTGCCGCCGAACCTCTGGCACTCGCCGCAGCGCCCCGACCCCGACTCGATCGGCCTCGTCGTCGAGTACCAGCGGCCCGCCGGTGAGATGGACGCGTTCGTCTGGGCGTGTGGAGAGTGCTCTTCGGTGGTGCATCGAGTCGAGGTCCAGGTGCAGGCCATCGATGAAGACCTCCCACCGCTGTTCCGGGCGTTCGACGAGAGCATCGAGGCCCGCACGTGTCCGAACTGCGGCGCTCTCCACCCGGGCAAGGCCGGCCGGCTGTGACGACGATCGACGAACGTCCCACCGTCGATCCCGCGACCGCCACGGCGGCCGAGCTCGACGCCGTCGACCCACTCGCCGGGTTCCGCTCCGAGTTCGAGCTCCCCGACGGCATCTACCTCGTCGGCAACTCGCTCGGTGCATTGCCGAAGGCGGCTCGCACGAACGTGATGACCGAGTTCGACCGGTGGTCGACCCTGGGCGTCGAGGGGCACTTCACCGGTGAGCTCGCGTGGAAGGACTACCACGAGCTGCTGACCGAGCCGCTCGCACGGATCGTCGGAGCCCAGACCGACGAGGTGGTGGCGATGAACGCGCTCACGGTCAACCTGCACCTGCTGATGGTCAGCTTCTATCGACCCACGCCCGAGCGGCACAAGATCATCATCGAGAGTCACGCCTTCCCCTCCGACCACTTCGCCGCCGAGTCGCAGATCCGACAGCGCGGCTTCGATCCAGCGGAATCGCTCGTCTGCCTGTCGCCACGGGACGGTGAGGAGACGCTCCGACGCGACGACGTGCTCGCCGCCATCGCCGAACACGGCGCCGAGTTGGCGCTCGTGCTGCTCCCCGGCGTGCAGTACTACACCGGTCAGGTGTTGCCGATGGCCGACATCGTCGAGGCGGGCCACGCCGCCGGTGCGGTCGTGGGCTTCGACCTCGCCCACGCCGTCGGCAACATCGAGCTCGACCTCCACGACTGGAACGTCGACTTTGCCGCCTGGTGCACGTACAAGTACCTCAACAGCGGACCCGGGGGAGTGGCCGGCGCGTTCGTCCACGGTCGCCACGTCGACGACCAAGCGCTGCCGAAGTTCCTCGGGTGGTGGGGAACCCGGTCGTCGACCCGGTTCGAGATGGCCACCGCGTTCGATCCGATCCCGACGGTCGAGTCGTGGCAGCTCTCGAACGCTCCGATCCTGCCGATGGCCACGCTCCGGGCCTCGCTCGACGTGATCGAGAGGGCGGGTGGCGTCGCCGCGCTGCGGCGGAAGTCGGAGCAGCAGATCGCCTTCTTCGACCGTCGACTCGCCGAGCAGCTGGCGGGTCGGGTCGAGAACATCACGCCGCGGGCGCTTGTCGACCGCGGCTGTCAGTTCGCCCTGCGGGTCGTCGCCGGCGACGGCAGGCGCGTTTACGAGGAGCTCGAACGGGCCCGGGTGCTGTGTGACTGGCGCGAACCCGACGTCATCCGGGTCGCACCGGTGCCGCTGTACAACTCGTTCGACGACATCGACCGATTCGTCCACCTCCTCGACGGGATCGTCGCATGAGCGATGCCGCACCCGTCTCCGTCGTCGGCGCCGGACCGGCCGGTGCACTCATGGCGACGTACCTCGCCCGTCAGGGCTACGACGTCGTCGTCTACGAGAGTCGGCCCGACCTCCGTCGCACCGACATCGACGCCGGGCGGTCGATCAACCTCGCGCTCGCCACTCGCGGGATCGTTCCCCTCGTCGACGTCGGCGTGATCGACCGGGTCGACCAGATCACCATCCCGATGCGCGGCCGCATGGTCCACGCCATCGGCGATCCCACCCCTGAGCTGCAGCCGTACGGCAGCAAGGAACACGAGGTCATCCATTCGGTGTCGCGGAGCGACCTGAACGCGATCCTGCTCGACGCCGCGGAAGCGACGGGCCGCGTGCAGATCGAGTTCGAGCGGCCGCTCGACTCGGTCGACCTCGCTGCGTCGACGCTGCGATTCGCCGACGGATCGTCCGCCCCATTCGAGTTCGTGATCGGTGCCGACGGAGCCGGCTCCCGGGTGCGTGCCGCGATCGCCGCCGCAGGCGCCTGCACGTTCCGGACCGACTGGCTCGATCACCAGTACAAGGAACTGACGCTCCCGCCTTCCGACGACGGCAGCCACCGGATCGACCCCAACGCGCTCCATGTGTGGCCGCGTGGCGAGTTCATGCTCATTGCGCTCGCCAACCCCGAGGGCGACTTCACGATCACGCTGTTCGCGCCGATCGACACGTTCGACGCACTCGTCACCGCCGACGAGATCGACGCGTTCTTCGCCGCGGAGTTCCCCGATTTCGCGGCGATGGTGCCCGACCTCGCCGAGCAGTACCTCGACAATCCCACGGGCGACCTCGGCACGCTGCGCGCCGACGGGTGGAGCTTCGAGGACCGAGCTGTCATCCTCGGCGACGCCGCACACGCGATCGTGCCGTTCCACGGCCAGGGGATGAACGCCGCTCTCGAATCGGCGCGGGCGCTCGACCGTCACCTCCGCACCCACCCCGGCGATCGAGGCGCCGCCTTCCGCGAGTACGAGCGCGAGCGCAAGCCCGACGGCGACGCGATCGCCGACATGGCGCTCGGCAACTACATCGAGATGCGATCAGGAGTGATCGACGCCGACTACCGCGCCCGACGCGAGATGGCACTCGACCTCGAACGACGTCACCCCGACCGGCTGAGCCCTCGCTACAACCTGGTGATGTTCTCGACGATGCCGTACGCCGAGGCGAAGTCCCGGGCGGAGCGTCAGTACGACATCATCGGTCGAGCGCTCGCCGACCCGTCGATCGACGTCGACGCACTCGTCGCCGAATTGCCGCTGCTGCCAGCGCTCGACCCCCTCGCCGACCCGACGGCGCTGTCGGTGTCATGAGGGCATCATGAGGGTGCCGTGAGCCTCCCGTTCGAGAACGACGACGACTTCACGTACGGCAGCTACCTGAAGATCGACGAGCTGCTCTCGCTCCAGCAGTGCGTGTCGGTCGACCGGGTCACGGGCGAACCCGAGCACGACGAGACCCTGTTCATCGTCATCCACCAGGTCTACGAGCTGTGGTTCAAAGAGCTTCTCCACGAGCTCGACCACATCGTGCGGATGTTCGACGCCGACCACGTACACGCAGCCCGCCAGCACCTCAAGCGGGTGTTGAAGATCATGAAGACGCTCGTCGGTCAGGTCGACGTGTTGGAGACCATGACGCCCGCGGAGTTCGCCAGCTTCCGGTCGTTCCTCGCGAATGCGAGCGGCTTCCAGTCGGCTCAGTTCCGAGAGCTCGAGTTCGCGCTCGGCATCAAGGACCGGATCCAACTCGACTGGTTCACCGGGGCCGAAGGCGCGCGACTCCGCCGGCGGTACGACGAGCCGACGCTGTGGGACGCGTTCGTGAGGATGATGGCCCGGTACGGAGTGGACGTCCCCGACGACGTACTGCATCGCGACGTGCGCGAGCCCGTCGAGCCGAGCGACGACCTGCAGAAGGCCATGGTCGCGCAGTACCACGAGGAGGGGTTCGCCGCGATCTGCGAGACCCTGACCGATCTCGACGAGGGACTCCAGGAGTGGCGCTACCGCCACGTGATGATGGTCCGCCGCACGATCGGCACACGGCCGGGCACCGGGGGATCCGACGGCGCCTCGTACCTGCAGACCACGTTGTTCCGGCCGGCGTTTCCCGACCTGTGGGCGATCCGGACCGCCTTCTGACCACCGGACGACGACACGACGAAACGAGGTGACGATGACGACGACCGACCTGCCGCCCGGCTCCGCCACTGCGACGATGTCGTACACGTATCCGGAGCTGGCGCTCTTCATCGACGGCGAGTGGCGGACGACCGCCGACACGTTGCCGGTCGTCAACCCGGCGACCGAGCGGGAGATCGGCCGTGTGCCGGTCGCGACGGCCACCGATCTCGACGATGCGCTGGCCGCCGCCTCCCGTGGCTTCGACGTCTGGAGTCAGACGTCGCCGAGAGACCGTTCCGACCTCATCCGCGCCGCCGCGGCCCTGATGCGCGAGCGGCGCGACGAGATCGCCCACGCCATCACGAGCGAACACGGCAAGCCGTTCCGGCAGGCGCAGCTCGAGGTCGATCGGGGGTGCGAGTTCTTCGAGTGGGACGCCGGCGAGGCGCTGCGCACCTACGGTCGGGTGATCCCCAGCGGACCGGGGATCAAACACGTGGTGCACCACCAGCCGATCGGCGCGGTGGCGGCGTTCTCGCCGTGGAACTTCCCGATGAGTCAGTCGTCGCGCAAGGTGGCAGGCGCGCTGGCGTCGGGCTGCTCGATCGTGTTCAAGGCCGCCGAGGAGACCCCGGCCGGGGCGATGCACATCGCCCGGGCGTTCCACGACGTCGGCCTCCCGCCGGGCGTGCTCAACCTCGTGTTCGGGGTGCCGGCCCAGATCTCCGAGCACCTCATCCCGAGCGACGTCATCAAGCTGGTGGCGTTCACCGGGTCGACGGCGGTGGGACGCCAGCTCACCGGTCTCGCGTCCGACCACATGACGCCCGTGTTGATGGAGCTCGGCGGTCACGCTCCGGTCGTCGTGTGCGAGGACACCGACGTCGAGCCGGCGGCGGTCAGTTCGGCGGTGCGCAAGTACCGCAACGCCGGCCAGGTCTGTACCTCGCCCACCCGCTTCTTCGTGCACGAGTCGATCTTCGACGAGTTCCTCGAGGGCTTCGTGCGGCGTGCCGAGTCGACCGTCGTCGGCGACGGCATGGATCCGTCGGTCGAGATGGGTCCGCTCGCGAACGAACGTCGTCTGCCGACGCTGACGGAGTTGGTCGGCGACGCCACCGACGTCGGAGCCGAGCTCGTGACCGGCGGCGGACGGATCGGTTCGACCGGCTACTTCATGGAACCGACCGTGCTCGCCCATGTCCCCGACACGGCGCGGGTGATGCAGGAGGAGCCGTTCGGACCCGTTGCCATCATCAATCCGGTGCGGTCGATCGACGAGGCGATCGAGCAGGCCAACTCCGTTCCGTACGGGCTCGCCTCGTACGGGTTCACCAACCGGGCCGACTACGTCGACCGCCTCGTCGACGGCATCCAGGCGGGCAACCTGTCGATCAACACGCTCGAGGCGTCACTGCCCGAGACGCCGTTCGGCGGCGTGAAGTCGAGCGGCTACGGCCGCGAGGGCGGAGCCGAGGGTCTGCACCACTACACGATCGTCAAGAACGTGTCGCACAGCATCGGGATCGTGTGAGGAGACGCGTCGTGAGGAGCCGTCGATGACCGACCAGGCGATCGAGCTGTCGCCCGCCAAGGCGCGGGCGAAGGAGACGATGACCGGCATCTGGGCGGCGGCACTCCTGCCGTTCACGGCCGACCACCGGATCGACGAGGACGGGTTCCGCGAGAACGTCCGCCACTGGGTCGACGACCTCGGGATCGCCGGACTGTTCATCTCGGGCAAGCAGGGCGAGTTCTTCTCGATGAGCGTCGAGGAGCGCAAGCGGTCGTTCGAGCTGGCCGTCGAGGCATGTGGGGCGGCCCGCGGCTCCGGCCAGACGATCATGTCGTGCTCCGACCAGAACCTCGACGTGGTGCTCGACCTCGCCCGTCACGCCGAGACGGTCGGCGCGGACTACATCGTCGTGCACGCCCCGGCGCTGCACTTCGCGACGGCGCAGGACGAGACGTTGCTCGGCTACTACCGAACGGTCGCCGAGGCGGTCGACATCGGGATCGCCTTGTGGAGCCATCCCGACAGCGGGTACCTGATGTCGCCCGAGCTGTGCGATCGGCTCGCCGACATCGAGAACGTGGTCGCGATCAAGTACAGCGTCCCGCGCGACATGTACGTCGAGCTGTCGGAGCTGGCGTCCGACCGGATCCAGGTGTCGACGGCGTCCGAGGTCGAGTGGCTCGACAACGTCGTCGAGCTCGGGTGGCGGCTGTACCTGTGCTCGTCGCCGCCGTTCCTGCTGCAGACCGCCGTCGACCGGCGGATGCACGAGTACACCGCAGCGGCGTTCGACGGTCGTGTCGACGAGGCCCGTTCGATCAGCGCGAGCCTCGACCCGGTGCGGGCTGCGCTGCGCGACACCCGCCCGCCCGAGAAGCCGCACGCCCACCAGAAGTTCTGGCAGGAGCTGCTCGGCCAGGTCGGGGGAGCAGTGCGCGCCCCGCTCCTCGAGCTCACCGACGCCGAGAAGGAGGCCACCCGAGAGGCGTTCGAGTCCTGCGGCCTCCAGCTCCCGTGAACGACACTGTGGGTCAGGCACACCCTGTCGCCTCGGTCATCTGGCGGTGACGGTGGTGCGGGTCGGCGTTCTCGGGTGGGGAGCGATCGGCTCGGCGGTCGGCCGTCGACTGCTCGACGACGCGATCCCGGGTGCCGAGTTGGTGGCGATCGCGACTCGGACCGCTCCGATCGATCCGCCGGTTCCGGTCGTGGCGGCCGTCGACCTGGCCACACTGTGCGACGTCGTGGTCGAGGCGGTCGGCCACGCGGGTCTTCGCGATCACGTGCCGGCGCTGCTCGCCGCCGGCTGTCGAGTGATCGTCGTGTCGAGCGGTGCACTCCGCGACCCCGATCTGCTCGGTGAGGTGACGGCGGCTGGATCCGACCGAATGACGATCACGAGTGGAGCAGTCGGCGGACTCGACATCATCGAGGCCTGCCGCGACAGCGGCGAGATCCACTCGATCCGGCTCACGACGACCAAGCCGCCGAGCACGCTCGTGCAGCCGTGGATGGACGAGGCGATGGTGACGGCTCTCGACGCCGGCGAGGAGATCGTCGAGTGCTTCGAGGGCCCAGCGGACGAGGCGGCGGGACGATTCCCGTCCTCGGTCAACGTCGCGGCGACGCTGGCGTTGACAGCGGGTTCGTGGGATCTGATCCACGTCCGCGTGGTCGGCGACCCGGCAGCGACCGGCAACACCCACGTCATCGAGATCGAGGCCGACGCCGGTCGCTATCGCGTCGAGCTCGCGAACCGGCCTCTCCCCGACAACCCGAAGTCGAGCGCACTCGTGGTCGCTTCGGTTCTCCGCAACCTCTCCGCGCTCGTCACCAACGTCGGAGGCTGACCGTCCCGGACAGGTGTGCCGACCAGGAACGCAAGGTGGGCTTGCGGTGCGCGCACGCTCACCTTGCGATGTTTCGGCCACGGCATGCGGCAGGGGCCGCACGGGTCGATCCGCTCTCCTCAGGTCGGCGAGTCGACCGTCGCGAGTCGCTGCTCACCAGGGGAGAGGCTCGCCGTCGCGCGTGAGGGTGCCGGTCGGTCCGTCGGGTCCTCGGAGCGCGACCGAGACGATCCCCGCAGCTCCGTCGGCGATCGGACGGGCACCCATCTCTTCCATCCCTGGTGACGTCGCGGTGAGTCCGGGGTCGACCGCGTTCACGAGGATCCCGTCGTCGGCGAGTTCGACCGCGAGCTTGGCCGTCAATGCGTGGAGCGCCGCCTTGGAGATGGCGTAACTGGCGGACCCCGGGTTGGTCGCGAGACCGAAGTCGGCAGCGCCGTGCGAGCCTGCGCCGCTCCCGACGTTGACGATGCGACCGTGGTCGGCACGACGGAGTGCCGGCAGCAGCGCCTGGATCACTCGCCAGGTTCCGAACAGGTTGGTCTCGAGCATGCGCCGTGCGTCGTCGAGATCGGCGGTGCTTGCGGTCTCGCTCCAGTCACCGAAGGCAGCGGCGTTGTTGACGAGGACGTCGAGTGGGCGGTCGGCGAGCGTGGCAGCGAGTGCGGAGATGCTGGACGAGTCGTCGATGTCGAGGTGCTCGGCCTCGGCGTCGATCCCGTCGTCGACGAGCGCTCGGGCGTGTTCTCGGGCGGTCTCGACGTCGCGGCCGGTCACGACGATCCGGTACCCGGCGGCGCCGAGCTGGCGGGCGACCTCGGCGCCGATCCCGCGGGTCGCGCCGGTCACGAGGGCGAGGGGTGGGTGAGTGCTCATCGAGTTCTCCGATCTCCGGTGTGGGCGAGACGAGACGTTGCGTCTCGTTGGAGAACAGCATGCAACGAGACGTGACGTCTCGTCCAGGTCTAGGGTGAGATTCGTGTCGCAGATGCCCGATCCCCGTCGTCGTAACTCCTCGAGCCACCGGCGGATCCTCGACGCGACGGTCGAACTCCTCGAACGAGACGGGTACCGGCAGGTGACGATCGAGGGCGTCGCGAAGAGGGCCGGCGTCGGAAAGCAGACGATCTACCGCTGGTGGGGCGGCTCGAAGCCCGACCTCGTGCTCGAAGCGTTCACGAGTGCGAGCGACGAGAGGGTTCCGCCACCCGACACCGGGTGCGTGCGGGACGACCTGTTGGCGATCGTCCGGCCGGTGTTCGAACTGCAGGCCGATCTGCGGTCCGGCACGGCGCTCGCGAACAAGTCGCTCATGGCCGAGGCGCAGCTCGATGCCGGATTCCACCAGCGGTACGTCGACCTGCACCGGTACTGGTGGGGCCCGCTGCGGACCGCGCTCGAGCGGGGCATCGAACGGGGCGAGCTCGAGGTCGACGCCGATCCCGATCTCGCGGTCGACGCCGTGCTCGGCTTCTCCTGGTACCGGCTCCTGCTGGAGCATGCGGCCCTCGACGACGACGCGGCGACCGCGGTCGTCGACCTGGTGCTCGACGGCATCGGTGCCCGGCAGGCCGGCTCCTGAGCGCCGATCGGGGTGTCGGCGCCACCTGGGTGCCGGTGCGACGGTGCGCTGGATCAGGCCACCATGGCGTGATGGAAGCAGCCCCGGTCCTCGACGGTCGCCGATTCCGCGACGTCACGGTCGATCACGCCGGTGATGTCGGCGCCGACACCGTGTTCGACTACCGGGAGGAAGCCGACGGGGTGGTTCACGCCCGGTACGAGGGAGGGACGGTCCGTCTCGGCTTCCTCGTCGGGACGCGCTCCGGCGACGAACTCGAGTTCCGCTACTCCCACGTGACCGTCGACGGTGAGTCGGCGTCGGGCCGGTGCCGAAGTCGCATCACGCAACTCGACGACGGACGACTCCGCCTCGAGGAGCGCTGGGAGTGGACGAGCAAGCCGGGCTCGGGCACCAGCGCGCTCGAGGAGGTCGGACCCGGCTCGTGATTCGGATGTGATCGAGTTGCGTCAGGCGAGTTCGATGCTCACCGGCACGGGCCGGTTCAGCGTGTGTCCGACCGGTGACGTGCCGACGACCTGCTCGTGGAGTTGGGCGAGCTGCTCGGGTGTGGCGTCGCTGTCGATGTTCACCGATGCGCGGATCGACTGGTACCCGGCATGACCCTCCGGGTCGAGGCCGAGGAAGGTCTTCAGGTTCAGGTCGCCCTCGAGGTCGATCGAGAGGTCCTTGATGTCGATGCCCAGACCGGTCGCATTCGCGGCGTAGCCGACGGCCAGGCAGTTGCCCAATGCGCCGAGGAGCTGCTCGACCGGGTTGGCGGCGGTGTCATCGCCCCCGAGCGCCGCCGGCTCGTCGGACGGGACCGGCGAGAACTCCCGCACGGTCGCCTGGGACCGGAAGCCGCCGGTCCACTCGACGCTCGCCCGCCACGTCGTCGCGGCGACGTCCGGCTCGGACTGGATCTTGCCCGCGAGTCCGGCGACGGCATCGATGTCGACGTCGTTGAGGCGGGTGGTCGATGCCGTGGCGGTGGTGTCGGTCGTCATGGAGGAATCCTCATTTCGTCAATCTTGTAAAAGTTGATCGGATTGGTCGGGTATTGAAGTCGACGGGTCGGCGGATCGTCAACTCGTGCCGTTCACGAGCGACGGTCCAGCCGCATCGAACCCCGTGCGATCGCATACGGTCCGCCCGGGACTCGGAACGAGGGGAGACGACATGGGCCAGCTGGACGACCGAGTGATCTTGATCACCGGGGCCGCGAAGGGGCAGGGAGCCGCCGAGGCGCGGATGGCCGTCGATCGGGGCGGCGTCGTGGTGCTCGCCGACGTCGATGACGAGACGGGACGAGCGACCGCCGCCGACATCGGGTCGACCTACGTGCATCTCGACGTCAGTTCCAGCGCCGACTGGACGGCGGTCGTCGACTCGATCGTCGAGCAGCACGGGCGTCTCGACGGGCTGGTCAACAACGCCGGGATCTTCTCGCCCGAAGGTCTTCTCGACGGGTCGGAAGACACCTTCCGCCGCGTCATCGACGTCAATCAGGTCGGCGTGTTCCTCGGCATGCAGGCTGCCGCTCCGGCGATGATCGATTCGGGAGGCGGCAGCATCGTCAACATCTCCTCGGTCGCGGGCAAGCGCGGCCATCGATCGGTCGCCTACGTTGCCAGCAAGTGGGCCGTGACCGGGATGACGAAGAGTGCGGCCCGCCAGCTCGCCAAGCACGGTGTGCGCGTCAACTCGGTCCATCCCGGGGCGATCGAGACCGACATGCTCAACGATCTCGGTCAGACCACCGTCGATCGTCTGCTCGATCAGGTCCCGATGGGTCGATCGGCGACGGCCGACGAAGTGGCGTCGACCGTCATGTTCCTCCTGAGCGACGACGCGAGCTACGTGACGGGTGCAGAACTCGTCGTCGACGGCGGCCTCATCGTCTGAACCGCTCGAAACGTGACGCCGGCGACCACCTACGGTCGCTCCGATGAGTGATCTCGTCGGCGAGCCCTCGGACGATCGTCGATCGGTGGTCATCGACTGCGACCCGGGGCAGGACGACGCGATCGCGCTGCTGCTCGCCTTCGGCACGCCGACCATCGCTTCGAGCATCGAGTTCATCACGACGGTGGCGGGGAACTCGGCCGCCGATGTCACGCATCGGAACGGTCGTCGCGTCGTCGATCTCGCGACGCAGCGGCGAGACGAGCACATCGCCGTCCACCGGGGAGCCGAACGATCGCTGGCCTTCCACTCGCGGACCTACTTCGTCGGCGACGACGAGCTGCCGGGTTGGGAGACGCCCAGCCCGTCCGGAGGCGCGATCTCCGAGCGGGGCGCCGACGTCGAGCGACGAAGTGCCGTGGAGGCACTCGTCGAACTGGGCCGCCGACGACCGGCGGGTTCGGTCACGATCTACGCCACGGGGCCGCTCACGAACGTTGCGCTGGCGCTCCTCGCCGATACATCGTTCGAGGACGCTCTCGGCGCCGTCGTGTGGATGGGCGGCAGCATCGGTCGGGGCAACATCACGCCGGCCGCGGAGTTCAACGCGTTCATCGACCCCGACGCTCTGGCGGTCCTGCTCGCCGCAGGCGTCGACCTCACCGTCGTCCCCGCCGAGATCGGGGAGTCCGCGACGATCGACGAGCCGACGCTCGCCGAGATCGATGCGGTCGGCACACCGTCGGCCGCGGCCGTCGCCCGGCTCGTGCGAGCCATGGGCGACGACATCGATCGTGAGAGATACGCCCGACTCGGGCGTCCGATGTACGACCCGACGGTGATCGCGTACGCCGCTCGCCCCGAGATGTTCGAGGCGGTTCCGACGTCGCTCGTGGTCGACACCGACTCCGGGCCGTCGTACGGATCGACCCACTTCGA
>JBCCTP010000066.1:0-13910 GCA_039198505.1 Actinomycetota bacterium
CCACGATGAGCGCGATGAGCACGACGACCGCTCCTGCCACCGCGATGAGCGCCGCGAGCGGCTCGGCGATACCGGCCCCGAGCCAGCCTCCCCAGTCGCCGAACTTGTCGAACCCCGACGACTCGGAGTCGCGTCGGAGAAGATGGAGGAGACACAGAGCGGACAGGCTGGCGGCACTCCAGGCGATGGCGAGCCGCACGGGGCTCGCGGAGCGACCGCGACGGACGAGCGAGACGCCGGTCAACACGCAGACGACCGGTACGACGAAGCGACCGAGGCCCGCGATCCAACCCACCAACGTCTCGACACCGCGCCCCAGGGGCCCGGCGAGATCGACGTAGACGGCCAGGCCGAGCAGGATCCCGACGCCGATCAGTGCGAGACCGATGAACTCGTGCTCTCGCCCGCCGACCGCCTCGCGCAGCTCGGCCTCGGCCCGCCGCCGGCCGCCCCGCGACGAGCCGGACCGACGCGACCCACCGGAGGAACCCGCCGGTGGCGTGGCGTCACGCACCGACCCGTCGGACGACGAGTGCGAACGAGTCGAGCGCTGCGAACGCGACGACTTCTTCTTGTTGGGTCCCCGGGTGGCCATCGCAGCCGCCACGGTACCAACGGGGTGTGACGGGTGGTGGGAGGTACCGGGCACCAGCGGTGCAGCGTCAGACCGGATCGACGGAGATGATGTCGCCAGTGGGGGTGACCTGGATGAGGAGCGTTCCGCCGACATCGGATCGGCCGACGAGCTCGTATGCCGCGCCGACGCCGTCGCCGATGACGATGATCTCGTCGATGGAGGTCTCCGGGAGCTCGTCCTCCACCCCCGACAGGACGAGGGACTCGTCGAAGAGCACGTCGCCAGCCGTGAACGTGGACCCCGACGCACCGTCGAGACGCGGGGCAGGCGGCTGAAGTTCGCCGTCGAAGTAGAGGTACGGAACGGCGGCGGTTCCGTCGTCGACGGCGACGAACACGTTGACGAACTGCTCGTTGGACGTGACCTCGAAGAACTCCTGGCCCTGGCCGAGTTCGTCCTCGACCGCGGCGATCGCCGCTCGCACATCGGTCACGAAGTCGGGCGCGTCGACCGACGAGTCGACGTCGGGCGACCCGTCGTCGTCGGAGCCGCTGCAGCCCGAGGCGACCGCGAGGGCGAGCGCCAGTCCCGCCGCGATCGAGCGGAGTCGGCCGGTCACCCGCCGAGGAGTGACCCGAGGTCGAGACCCTTCATGAGCTTCGCCGGGTTGCCGGTCGGGAGGGAGCCGCCGGGCGACATCTGATCGACCAGCCCGGGGATCATGCTGGCGAGTCCGGACTTGGCCTCGTCGCGCGACACGCCCGCCTGCTTCGCGATCGCGTCGACCTCGTCGGAGCCCAGCGCCTGTTCGACCTCGTCGGGGTCGAGCGCCTGGTTCTCGCCCGTGCCGACCCAGCTGTTCGCCTTGTCACCGAGACCCGCCCCGGTGAACTTCCCGACGAGGCCACCCAGCCCGCCCAAGCTGCCACCCTTGAGCAGCATCGGGAGCAACGAGTCGAGCAAGGAGTTCCCCGACTTCGGGGCACTCCGGCCCAGCAGTCCGCCGATCAGATCCATCAATCCCATCGGGCCAGCTTACGGTCGACGCCCACCCGGCTCACCGAGCGACGTCGACGGTGGCGTCCGCGGGCGCCGACGGACCCGACGACTCGACGATGGCACCACCATCGTCCGGCGCACGCCGTGTGCGTCGCCACGACACGACCAACACGGCGCCGGCGATCAGGGTCTGCACCGCGATCACGCCGAAGTAGATCCCGTTCAGGACCGCCTCCGACGGTTCGATCGACCACCACGCCCAGTAGGTGAGCGCAGCGACCGGAGCCATGAGGACGACGGGGGTCAACGACCGCCACGACGCCGGCCCGCGCATCGACTCGAGCACGGTCGGCCGATCGACCGGCCGATGATCGCGGTGCCGACGAAGGACCCGGAACTGGACCCAGCACAACCCGACGAACATCGGCAGCGCCCACGGAGCGGCGACCGTCCATGCCGCGGCGCCCACCAACAGCACGGCGCCGAGGACCTTCTCGGTCCGAGCGAAGAGCGTCGTCGGTTCGATCGGCCAGACGCGGTCGAGCACGAGATGCGCTGCGAGGGCGATCGCCGTGAACGTCGTGGCGTAGACCGCGAACTCGGTCGGAGCCATTGCGACGAGCTCGCCGTGCTCAGTGACGAGTTCGGGGTCCTCGAGCTGGTCGGGGAGCAGCGACGTGATGAGCCAGGTTCCCCAGAACGCGCCGAGGCCGAGCGACAGACCGGCGACGGCCCTCGTGCGTCCTGCGATCGCCCACCTCCGGATGAGCACGAACAGCACGAGCGCCGACAGCAGGCCGTGCCAGGCGGTGAACCAGAGCGGGAAGAACGGCGTCGGTCCGCCGGAGTAGAGGACCGGCGTGATCACCCCCTCGGTCACGTACGCGACGATCGGTGTCGCGAGGACCACGCCGGTCAGGGAGTGCACCTCGAAGCGGCGCAGCACGGCGAGGAACGCTGCGGCCGAGGCCGAATAGAAGAGCGCCGCCTCGGGGTGGACCAGCGGCGACGCCGACCAGTACCAGAACATCCGCTCCGAGCCGACGACGATGATCACCGCCACCGTGAAGACGAACAGGGCGTGTCGCGCGAAGCCTCGCATGCCACCCCTGTCGCACCGACCCGTCCGATCGGTTCATGGCGGGTCCGACCGAGCACGGCCCGACATGGCACGACCCGACACCACGTCGGCAGTCGCTCAGACCTCCATGACGACCGGGACGATCTGGGGGCGGCGCCGGGTGCGGTCGCTCACGAACTTGCCGGTCGCACGACGCACCTCCCGCTCGAGTCGCTCGACGTCGTTGACGCCGTCGGCGAGCGCTGCCTCGAGCGCCTGCTGCACCGTGTCGCACGCCTCGTCGAGGAGGTCCTCGGCCTCGGGCGCGTACACCCATCCTCGGGTGATGATGTCGGGCCCCACGAGCACGCTCTTGGTCTGGACGTCGACGGTGCACACGACTACCACGACGCCCTCCTCGGCAAGCTTCTGGCGGTCGCGCAGCACCCCGTGGCCGACGTCGCCGACGATGCCGTCGACGTAGAGGTACCCCGCCGGAACCCGCCCGATCGGCGCCAGCCCGTCGTCGTCGAGTTCGATCACGTCGCCGTCGGAGCACTGCACGATCCGTTGACGCGACACGCCCATCAGCTCGGCCAGGTTCGCGTTGGCGACCATGTGGCGGTACTCACCGTGGATCGGCACGAACCACTCGGGGTTCACGATGGAGAGGTAGGTCTTGATGTCGTCGGCCTGGGCGTGGCCGGTGGCGTGCACGTCCATGACACCGGAGTGGATGACCTCGGCGCCGAGCCGCAGCATCCCGTCGATCACCTTGTTGACCGCACCTTCGTTGCCGGGGATGGCGTGGCTCGACAGCACGATCGTGTCGTGCTCGCCGACCTTCAGGAACTTGTTCTCGCCCCGCGCCATGAGACCCAGCGCCGACATCGGCTCGCCCTGGGAACCGGTGGAGATGATGCAGATCTGACCGGGCTCGTAGCGGTCGATGTCCTCGATGTCGATGAGTGACGACTCGGGGATGTTCATCACGCCCAGCTCGCGACCGAGCCGCACGTTCTTCTTCATGCTGAGTCCGAGCGTGGCCACCTTGCGTCCGTCGGCGATGGCGGCGTCGGCGATCTGCTGGATGCGGTGGAGGTGGCTGGCGAAGCTCGCCGTGATGATCCGGCGGTCGCCGTGCTGGGAGAACAGCGTGCGGAGCACTCCCCCGACGCTCGTCTCGCTCGGGGCGAACCCGGCTTCCTCCGCGTTGGTCGAGTCGCTCATCAGCAGACGGACGCCCTCGGTCTTGGCGATCTGACCGATGCGGGCGAGGTCGGCGCGCCGCCCGTCGACCGGCGTGAGGTCGATCTTGAAGTCGCCGGAGTGCAGGACCACCCCCTGCGCGGTGTGCACGGCGATGGCGTGGGCGTGCGGCACGGAGTGGGTGACCGGAACGAACTCGACGATGAGCGACCCGATGTCGACCTGGTCACCGTCGCTGACCGGACGCATGTCGACCCGACCCATCAGCCCGGCCTCGTCGATCCGGTTGCGTGCGATCCCCAGCGTGAGCGCCGACCCGTAGATCGGGACGGGGTCATCGCGCAGACCGCCGATGCCGTCCTCGCTCCTCAGCAGGTAGGCGAGTGCCCCGATGTGATCCTCGTGGCCGTGCGTGAGCACGATCGCCGAGATCTCGCGAGCGTTGTCCCGCAGGTACGAGAAGTCGGGCAGGATCAGGTCGATCCCGTGCATGTTCGCCTCGGGGAACATGAGACCGCAGTCGATGAGGATGATCGTGCGGTCGGGGTCGTCGGCGCCGCCCTGTTCGATCGCCATGCAGTTGCGGCCGATCTCGCCGAGGCCACCGAGGAACACGACGCGCACTGGCACGTCGGGATCGCGCGGGACCGTGCGGGGCAGGATGCGCGCCGAACCGGATTCAGCCACGAGCGGCCACCAGATCGGCGTGGACCACCGCGGCCGTCTCCTCGAGACCGTCGGGAGCCGGGCCGAGCGGCAGGCGCGCCTCACCGACGGAGTGGCCGAGATGACGCAGCATCGCCTTCGCCGGGATGGGGTTCGGGGTGATGTCACCGGTCTCGTACGCGTAGGACACGAGCAGGCGCTGGTTGATCCGCCGAGCGGTGACGACGTCACCGGCATCCCAGGCGTCGAGCATCTCGACGTGGTCGAGGGCAGCCCAGTGCGTGGCCACGCCGATCACACCGACACCGCCCACCGCCAGGAGCGGCAGCGTCATCGAGTCGTCGCCCGAGTACACCTCGAAGTCATCGGGCGTCTCGTTGACGACGGCGGCCGTGTTGCCGGGATCTCCCGCCGCGTCCTTCAGCGCCACGATGTTGTCGACCTCGTTGGCGAGTCGCACGAGCACCTCACCCGCGATCTTCCGGCCGGTGCGGACGGGGATGTCGTAGACGATCACGGGCAGATGGGTCGTGTCGGCAATGGCTCGGAAATGGGCCTCGATCCCCGCCTGACTGGGACGCGAGTAGTACGGACCGACGCCGAGGATGCCGGCGATCCCGAGCTTCTCGGCCTCGACCGTGAGACCGATGTCGTGGCGGGTGTTCGAACCCGTCGTGCCGGCCACGACCGGCACGGTGACGGCCTCGGCGACCGCCTCGAAGAGCGTGAGCTTCTCGTCGATCGAGAGCGTCGGCGCCTCACCGGTGGTCCCGGCGACCACGAGCCCCTCGTTGCCCTGCTCGACGAGCCATTTCGCGAGGGAGACGGCAGCGTCGACGTCGAGGGCGCCCTCGTCGTCGAAGGGGGTGACCATGGCGGTCAGGACTCGGCCGAAACGGGGCATGACGGTCGTTCACCTCTTTGGCGCGACGCCGACTCGTCGACGTCAGGTCTCGTGACGCCGACCCTCGGCGTCGCGGCCGAGCGTACCGGAGGTGACCCGAGCGCTTCGCGAACGGTTCCGGCGGGGAGACGTCAGGCGACGGGGCGGATCGCCGGGGAGGGCGGCGGGAGCGGCGCACCGTGCATCACCGGGGCGACGGCACCGTCGACCGGAACGACGGAACCCGCCGACTCGACGGCCGGAGCGGACGGCGACGAGAAGGGCCGCGCCCGCCACACGGCGTAGAGGCCGGCTCCCACGACGATGGGAGCGATGTAGGTGGCGAGCCGGTAGATGATCACGCCGGCCAGCGCGAGCGGTCCGTCGACACCGGCGGCGATGAGCGCACCGGTCAGGCCCGCCTCGACGACACCGACACCGCCGGGGGTCGGGGCGAAGCTCCCGAACAGATGCGTGATGAAGAAGACGCGGAGGAACTCGGCGACCCCGAGTTCACCACCGACGCCGAGCGCACGGAGCGCCACGAGCAGGATGACGGCGCCACAGACCTGCGAACCGAGGGTGCGACCGAGGATGCCCCACGGGCGGCACACGAAGTCGCGGACGTCTCGGCGCAGCTCCGGCGCGCAGGCGGTCGGGTCCTGACCGCGGCACCGTTCGAACCGGCCGGCGGTGCGGGTCCACACCCACGACGCGACGGCCGCCATCTTGTTGGCCATGTCGTCGTTGCGGCTGGTGACCAGGAGCACGGTCCAGCTCACCGAGATCACGGCGGTGGCGACGATGACGAGCGCGACGTCGAAGAACTCGGCCGGTCGGCCGATCATGTCGAACGACGTCGCGACCAGCGCGAGCGCCCACGTGGCGGTCGTGGTGGCGATGCCGTACGTGACGAGCATCGAGGCGAGCTTGCGGGGTGCGATCGACGCATCTCGGCAGATCGCCCAGCGGAGCGCCGTGCCGACGGCTCCCCCCATCGGGAGACCCTTGCTCGCCGCGTTGCCGACGTCGTGAACCGTGAACGCAGCTCGCCACGACAGCGGTGACGGCAGCAGACGGCGAACGATGTCGGCGCGGGACCAGCGCTCGTAGACGGCCAACACGAGCAGGACGCCGAGCGCGAGCAACGAGAGGCTGCCGAGTTCGTCGACCGCGTCTCCGACGAGGGTCCGCTGGGACCAGATGGCGACGCTCAGCGCCACCAGGAACACGAGCGTTCCCAGTGTTCGCATGGACGGCCGCCGCACCCGAGCGACGGTAGGAAAGGTCGTGGACATCCAGTGGTACCAAGCCGCAATCGTCAGCGGATGCTCACTTTTTCGTCATCAACCGTCCCGATCTTGAGGAATCCCTCGGGCGGATGCGCGGAACCGACGGGTCAGAAACTGCCCTCCGCGGCGCGATCGATGCCCTGCGTGAGGATGAGGTCCTCGTGGAGCTCCATCCACACGTCGTGATAGCTCCCGCACATCACTCCGGTGAACTTGGTCCGGTCGCCGCCGTGCACGAGATCGAGTGCGTGCTCGAGCCGACTCGCGTACGGCAGCAGCCGCGCCATCGACCCACCCATCGCCGTCACCACGGGATGGCTCTCGGAGTGGAGATCGGCCAGTCGGGCGATCACCGCTGCGTCGTAGTCGGGATCGCTGTGGTCGTTCGGGGCGCCGTCGCGAAGCTGCCACTCGCCGCAGAGTTCCTTGAACGCCACGTTGTGGTGGATGAAGGTCGGATACAGCTCGCCGAGCACGGCCTCGATGTCGACTCCGTCGAGGTCGACGGCGAGTTCCTCGGCGTGCACCTCGCGACCGCCCGGCGTCAGCTGCCACAGCGACCGGGCCTCACGGAACTGCGCATGGCCACGGTCGGCCCGGTCGGCCAGATGGGCGTCGACGTCGGCCTGATCGTGACCGGTCATCTCCACCAGTACGTCGACGGCGGCGAATCCCTTCACCCGCAGGGCGTGGAAGGTTCGGAACTCGGGCGACGATTCGTGACTCACGGGCGATCAGTGTGTCGTCGTCCGCGCGGAGAGGACGAGTCGGCGTCAGCGGTGCCGGCTCACGCCGTCCGCGACCGCAGCCGCGGCGACGGCCGTGGCGACCTGCGCCGACACGGAGCGATCGAACACGCTCGGCATGATGTTGTCGGGGGCGAGCACGTCGTCGCCGACGGCCGACGCGATGGCCGACGCGGCGGCCAACTTCATGTTCTCGGTGATGTCGCTGGCGAACGCGTCGAGTGCGCCACGGAAGATGCCGGGGAACGCAAGCACGTTGTTGATCTGATTCGGATAGTCGCTCCGCCCGGTCCCCATCACGGCGACGTCGTCGGCGACCAGCTCGGGGCGGATCTCGGGGTCGGGGTTCGCCATGGCGAACACGATGGGATCAGACGCCATCGAGCGAACGTCGTCGGGAGTGAGGATGTCGGGTGCGCTCACGCCGATGAACACGTCGGCGCCGGCGACCGCCGCAGACAACGCACCCATGACACGCTCGGGGTTCGTGTTCTCGGCGAACCACTGCTTCCACCGGTTGAGTCCGTCGCGGCCGTCGTAGACGCAGCCCTGCGAGTCGACGCCGATGATCCGCCCCGCTCCGGCGCCGAGCAGGATCTTGCCGATCGCCACGCCGGCGGCGCCGACACCCGAGATGACGATGGTGAGGTCCTCCATCTTCTTTCCGGTGATCCGGAGGGCGTTCTCGACCGCCGCCAACGTCACGACCGCCGTGCCGTGCTGGTCGTCGTGGAAGACCGGGATGTCGAGATCCTGCAGGGCCTCTTCGACCTGGAACGCTCCGGGGGCTGCGATGTCCTCGAGGTTGATGCCGCCGAAGGTCGGCGCGAGTCGGATGACCGTCTCGATGATTTCCTCGGGGCTGTCGACGTCGAGGCAGATCGGGAACGCGTCGACACCTGCGAACGCCTTGAAGAGCAGCGCCTTGCCCTCCATGACGGGCATCGCGCCCTTGGGACCGATGTCGCCGAGACCGAGCACCGCAGTGCCGTCGGAGACGATCGCCACGGTGTTCTTGCGGATGGTGTGCGAGTCGGCGACCGTCGGGTCGGCGGCGATGGCGTTGCACACGCGGGCCACGCCCGGTGTGTACGCCATCGAGAGGTCGTCCTGGTCTTCGACCGGAGCGAGGGGGAGGACCTCGATCTTCCCGCCCTCGTGCATCCGGAACGTGCGGTCGTGCCAGCTCGCCAACGTGACCCCGTCGCAGCTCTCGACCTTGGCGACGATCTCCTGCTGGTGCTCGACCGACCGACAGTTCACGACGATGTCGCGCTCGAGCGTCGCCCCCTTCGCGACGAAGCCGTCGATCGAGAAGATGTTGCCCCCGGCCTCACCGATGAGGGTGCAGAGACCGCCCAGGACACCCGGGCGATTGTCGAGGCTGACGGAGAGGCAGATGGAGTACTGGGTGGCGGGAGGTGCGGACACGGCCCGCACCGTAGTGATCGGCCCTGCGTTCGCCCGGTGCCGGGTTCGTCGTTCTCGTGGCGCTGCGGATCGGACGGTCAGTTGGCCGACGGGCGGAAGGCCGGGACCGGATCGTCGATGACGACACCTCCGCCGTCGCGCTTCACGGTGTAGAGCGCGGCATCGGCTCGATCGACGAGTGCGTGCGACGACGGGTCGGTGCGGAGGTCGCGCACGGCGAACCCGATGCTGACGCCGACCTCGACGACCTCACCCTGCCGCAGTTCGATCGGCCCGGCGACGGCCTGGCGGATCCGTTCTCCGAGCGCGATCAGATCGTGGCGATCGTCGGTGTGGACGAGGACGGCGAACTCGTCGCCGCCGAGCCGCGCAGCGATCAGGTCGTCGCGCTCCGCGAGCTCGAGGAGACGTGCGCCGACGGTGGCCAGCACTCGATCGCCGGCGGCGTGCCCGAAACGGTCGTTGACGGGCTTGAACGCGTCGAGGTCGAGATACCCGACGGTGAGTCCGCGCTCGCGCTCGGAACGGAGCACTCGCTGCAGGTGCTGATGGAAGGTTCCACGGTTGATGAGCCCGGTGAGACCGTCGTGTGAGGCAGCGTACTCGACCTGTGAGCGACGGCGATCGGTGTCGAGGATCACCCCCGCGAGACGAGACAGCCGGGTCATCATGAGGCGCCGCGTCGGGTCGACGTCGAGTCGCCGCTGCGATCGCCACGCGATGGTCCACACTCGCGACGAGTCGTCGCGTGCGTGCTCGTACGGCCACACCCAGAGGCTCTTGAGACCGCGAACGCGGGCCGGTCCGGCGAGGACCGCCGGGAGCTCGTCGACGTCGATGATCTGCTCGATCGGCCGATCGAGGATGCCGGTCCACGCATCGACGACGTCGGCCTCGCAGTCGTGTCCGGGACCGGCGAGGGGCGCGTCGAGTTCGTCGACGGCGACGACACGGCCCGCCCGACCGTCGACGAGGTCGGAGAGGATGGCGCTCTGCGCTCGGAGCGTGTCGGCGCCCGCCACCTGCAGCAGCATCTCGAGCGCATCGTCGGCGGGGACGTCGGCCGCCATGGCATCGAGGATCTGGTCGAGGAGCCACCGCTCGGTCCACGGGTGCACGTAGACGACCATGCACCCGATGACCGGGTCGTCGAACTGGTTGTTGGCCGTGACCTCGACGATGTGGTGGGTACCGTCGGCGGCGACGACCCGGAACAGCACCGGGGCCTGCGGGCCCGGCACGTGCAGCGCGACCCCGATCGAGTCGAACGCGGGCCGGTCCCAGTCGGGGTCGACGAAGTCGAGGACGGGCCGGCCGAGGATCTCGTCGGTGGTCCATCCGACCAACTCGGCGACGCCCTGGTTGCACCAGCGGACACGAAGCTCGCGGTCGAGCAGCACCACCATGCCGGGCGATCGGTCGAGGACACGCCGCCAGACCTCGTGCCGAGGCTCCACCATCGTCGAACGGTAACCGTTCTCCGCGAGGCGAACCAGAGCAATCCGTGATCAATCGATCACAGAGAGTGATTGACCTCGCAAGGGTTCGTCAGTGACCGGCGACGGGCGCCGGAGCCTCTTCACCGAGCTCGAACTTGGTGTACTCCTCGCCGGTGTCCTCCCAGTCCTCGAACTGGATGACCGACATCTCCTCGAAGCGACGGCGCAGCCACTGATCGTTGCGATCGAGCAGGCCGAGCTTCTTGCAGTTCGGCACGATCTTCGAGAAAAGCATCTGCTGGAACAGGTCGCGGGTGGGGTCCCGCAGCACGATCGGCAGCACGTCCTTGGGTGCGACCCCCATGCGCTCCCAGACCTCCTGGGAGAGGAAGCGGTCACGCATGCGGACGGCCGCCTCGAACGTGAACTCCTGGCGCTCCTTGAGCTCGGCGTCGGACATCTCGCCGTAGATCTCCTTCAGCGAGAGCACACCGAACGCGACGTGGCGGGCCTCGTCGCTCATCACGTAGCGAAGCAGCTTCTTCAAGAGCGGCTCATCGGTCATCTGGTGCATGAAGCCAAACGCGGCGAGCGCGAGGCCCTCGACCATGACCTGCATGCCCAGGTAGGTCATGTCCCAGCGGCTGTCGTTGATGATGTCGTCGAGCAGCATCCGCAGGTGGGCGTTGACCTGGTATCCGCCGCCCATCTTCTCGTCGAGGTAGCGGGCGAAGACCTCGACGTGGCGGGCCTCGTCCATGACCTGGGTGGAGGCGTAGAGCTTGGCGTCGTACCACGGCACGGTCTCGACGATCTTGGCCGTGCACAGCAGCGCGCCCTGCTCGCCGTGGAGGAACTGGCTGAGGGTCCACTTACGGTTCTGGATGCCGTACTCGAGCCACTCCTTGTCACCCCAGTGGCCGATCACCGTGCCGTCGTAGAGGTTGGGGTCGATGCCGGCGGCGACGGCCACCTGGCTCTGATCGCCCGCGATCTGTTTCTCGAGATCGACGTCGGTGCCCCAGTCGAGGTCGGTCGACGCGTTCCACTGACCGGTCTTGGCCTTCTCGTACAGCTTGCGGAGATGGGGGCGCTGGAGCGAGTAGTCCCACGTGAAGATGGCGTCGGCGTTGTCGGCGACCTGGTGCTCGACCTCGTTCAGGTCGGTGTTCGACACCGCCAGGATCGCCTCGAGGTCGTCGACCTCGGCGCGGCCGAGGAGCGCTTCGTTCTGCGCGCCGGCGTCGGTCGTGGGGTCGTTCTCGAGCGTGGTCATGCTGGGTCTCCGGTGAGTGGGGTGTCGGCGGGTGTGTCGATCGAGGTGTGGACGGGTGTGTCGGTGGGGAGGAAGGGCGCGATGAAGGTGCGGGCTTGCGCCTCGTCGCGCAGGTCGACCTGATCGCTCGGCACGAGGAAGTGCGAGATGACCAGTCGGACGGTCGTGTCGATGACCGTGCGCGCCTGCGAGAGCGGCAGGTACGGCTCGACGAGCGCCAGGAGGTAGGCGTTGGCCACCCGCAGGATCCGCGGGAGCCCGTCGACGGTCATCTCGGAGATGACGTTGCCGGGCTCGGATGCGAGCATCGCCGCCAGATGCTCGTCGGCGGTGAGCTCGGTCATGGCGACCGAAACGGCGCGGGAGAGCAGCTCGAGGAGGCCGTCGGCGTTTCCGATGCCGTCGAGGAGTCGCCGGAAGAAGTCGTCGAGTTCGCGGACGCGGTGCGCCTCGAACACGACGTCGCGACCGCCCGGGAACAAGCGATACAGCGTGGCCCGGGACATCGACGCCTCACGGGCGATGTCGTCGACCGTGGTCTTCTCCATCCCCCAGCGCTCGAAACACGTCCGGACGGCGTCGAGAACCCGGATCTCGTCAGCGGTCCACTCGCGTTGCGCGGGAAGCCGAACTGACATGCTGAGACACTAAGCCACTCTGTGTCTCAGCGTCAAGCTCGCGAAATCGCCGAGCCCCGTGCGTCGAGTCGTGTGCGTCGAGGTTGCTTCGTGTCCGTCGATGCAGGTCGGTGTTGCCAACATGGGGCGATGAGCGAGCACGCGATCTCCCGATTCCCGGTCCCGGAACTGTCGGAGCTCCCCGACGACATCCGCGAGCGGATCGAGATGGTGCAGGAGAAGTCGGGCTTCGTGCCCAATGTGTTCCTCGCACTCGCTCACCGGCCCGACGAGTTCCGCGCCTTCTTCGCCGCACACGACACCCTGATGGACAAGTCGGAGGGTCTGTCGAAGGCCGAGCGGGAGATGATCGTGGTCGCCACGAGTGCCCGGAACGACTGCCTCTACTGCGTGGTGGCCCACGGCGCGATCCTGCGGATCCGGGCCAAGAACCCCCTGATCGCCGATCAGCTGGCGACGAATCCGCTGAAGGCCGACCTGACCGATCGGGAGCGCAACATCGTCGACTTCGGACTCCGGGTCTGCGACGACGCCGGATCGATCACCGACGACGTGCTCGACGACATGCGGGCGAAGGGCTTCACCGACGACGAGATCTGGGACATCGGCGCCATCGCCGCGTTCTTCGCGATGTCGAACCGCCTCGCCAACCTCTCGTCGATGCGCCCGAACGACGAGTTCTACGCCATGGCTCGCTGACGACGGGCGGCACCAGGAGCTCGTCAGTCAGCGGAAGAAACGACAAGCGACGCGATCTCGTGAGCATGATGGACGGCCTCGTGCGCCGTGTGAACGGCGAGCCAGCGAAGCGAGCGAAGTGACTGCTCCGGAAACGCGTACGACACCGTGAGCTCCCAGTCGGCGCGCCCCAGTCGGTCGAGCACGTTGGCGAGGAGCGTCGACATCTGTTCGAGCTGAATCGCGACGTCGCTGGGGTTCTGGTCGTTGTAGCCGTCGTGTTCGACCCGCTCTTCGCGACCCATCGCGATTCGCTCTGCACCGAAACCTCGGCGCGCCTGCAGCACACGCTCGCGTTGAACGGCCAGCACGTCGCGCAGATGACACGAGTGCTCCAGCGCCGACCATTCGCTGCACCCCGGTCGCCGTCGCGCTGATTCCGGAGCGGCCCGCATGATGCTCGCCGCAGCATCGACGGACGCATGACGGATCCGTTCGGAGGCGACGGAGAACTGGGACTCCTTGTACACGCAGTCGAAGATGCGCTCGCCACGACCGGGCGAACGCAGGTCGGCGAGTTCGAAGCCGCACGAAGGGCAAACGACCACGACGACCAACGTAGCCTGACCGGAGAAAACGTATGTTCGTAATTCATAAGTATATCGACTCCGTGTTTGTTTCATCGGCGCTTCGCTGCTAATATTTCGGGATGAAGCTCGTCGATCGGATCCAGCGTCTCCAGTCGCTCGACGCCGGATCGGCGAGCCAGGCCGAGGTACGAGCAGCGCTCGACGAACTCCGGCGAGTTCGCGGCTGGGGGTCCCAACTCGAGGCTCAACTCACCCGCCGGGCAGAACGCCTCGCCGAGTCCGAGGCGGCGATCGATCCGACCGATCTGTTGTCCCGATCGTCCAAGTGCAGTCGGCGAGACGCGGACAAGCGGCGTCGGCGGGCCGAGACACTCGACTCGGCACCCAGTCTCGAGTCCGAACTCGGCCGAGGACGCATCTCCGACG
>JBCCTP010000067.1:0-13824 GCA_039198505.1 Actinomycetota bacterium
CACGTCGCACGTCGTCGGCTCCCAGGACGGACTTCGCAGCTCCGCCCCCGCCGTCCGACCCGCGCGTCGGGGTCTCGGTCATGTGTTCCTCTCCGTCCGGGCCTCACGGGACCCGCTTCACGGTCGGGATCGGAACGTACCACGCCGTCGGCGGCGCGGGAGGTGACTCGAAACCCACGACGGCTGCTCACGACACCAGGGCTACGTTCGGTGCCATGCGGACCCCCGACGCTTCCTTTGGCGCGCTCGGGTCGCTGATGCGCGAGCACACCGGGCTGTTCACCGTCTCGACGGTGATCCGGGTGATCGCCTCGATGCTCCCGGCGCTCCACCCCTACTTCGTCGCGCAACTGGCCACGTCGGGCGGCGACGACGTCGGCCTGAATCTCGTGCTGCTCTTCGGCACCGGCGTCGTCCACATGATCCTCTGGACCGGGTGCGACTACCTGGTCTCGACCAGGGTCGTCCCGCTGCACTGGGAGTTCAAGCGCCGCGCGTTCGACACGGTCTGGTCGGAGCCGTACCCGCGCTTCGTCGACCGACCGTCGGGAAAGGTGGCGAGCTACGTCAACGACCTCCAGACGCACGTGGCGTCGCTCTGGGACACCGCGCACTACGGATTCCTCCCGGTCCTCTCCGCCATCCCCGTCTACATCGTGCTGTTCTGGCAGACGGCGTCGGGCAACGCGATCGGCTACGTGCTGTTCCTGGTACTCGCCGGCGTGGTCCTGACCGCGCTGTCCCGTCCGCTCGCCGAGCGTCAGCGCCGCCTCACGGACCACACCTCGAACAACACGGGACGGGTCTTCGACTCGTACGCCAACTTCGTCAACGTGTTCTCGTTCCGCTCCCAGCTCAAGGAGATCCGCCGGAACGACGAGCAGATGGAACAGCTGACCGGCGACGACGTGTCGTTCAGCGTCGCACTCACGACCTACTGGGGAGGCGCCTCCGTCCTGGTGCGTGTGCTGCTCTGGGGCGCCGTCATGGCGTACAGCTGGTGGCAGTACGACTCCGGGGCGATCACCCTGACGGCGCTCGTGGTGTCGGTCACCGTGCTCCTCGACTTCACCAACATGTACTGGCAGATCGCCCACTTCCTCGGTGAGTGGATCGACAAGTCAGCGTCGTATCGCGAGGCGTACGGCTACCTGTTCGGCAGCCGCGACATCGTCGCCGAGCCGCCCACCGATCGAGCGCCGCTCTCCGTCTCCGAGCGGGAGGAGCCGGTGCCGGGTCGGCTCGAACACGCACTCGACCTCCGTGACCTCCGCTTCGCGTATCCCGACGAGCCCGACCGACTCGTGCTCGACGGGGTCGACTTCACGGTCCGGAGGGGCGAGCGGCTCGGCATCGTCGGTCGCAGCGGTGAGGGGAAGTCCACGCTCATCAAGATCCTGCTCGGCTTCTACGAGCCGACCGGCGGTCAGGTGTTCGTCGACGGTCGTCCAGCGAGCGCTCGCGACCTCGCCGCGATCCACTCGTACGTCCCTCAGGACACGTCCCTGTTCCAGGAGACGATCGAATACAACATCGGCTACGCCGCGGATGGCCCGATCGATCACGAACTCATCCGTGACGCCGCTCGCCGGGCGAACATCGCCGACTTCGTCGAGTCGCTGCCCGACGGGTATCGAACGCTGGTCGGCGAGCGCGGGATCAAGCTGTCGCTCGGTCAGCGTCAGCGCATCGCGATCGCCCGAGCATTCGTGAAGCGGTCCGATCTCGTGATCCTCGACGAGGCCACCAGCGCCCTCGACTCCGAGACCGAGGCGTACATCCACGAGTCGCTCCTCGAGCTCTGGGAGGGGCGGGCCGCGATCGTGATCGCCCATCGCCTCGCGACCCTCAACGACGTCGACCAGATCATGGTCATGGAGCGCGGCCGGGTGGTCGAGCACGGCCCCCGGGAAGAACTCCTCGAGTCGGCGGGCCGGTTCGCCGAGATGTGGGGCCTCCAGCGCGCCGGCTTCGTGTCGTAGCGTTTCCGGCATGGCAGATCTCGTGATCCGGAACGCCCGACTGGTCGACGGGTCGGGTGCTCCCGAACGGATGGCCGACGTGGCCGTCGACGGCGACCGCATCGTCGAGGTGACCGAGCCCGGCGGCGGTGGATCGGCGCGCCGGACGATCGAGGCCGACGGTCGGATGCTCACGCCCGGGTGGGTCGACGTGCACACCCACTACGACGCCCAGGCCTCATGGGACCCCTACCTCACCCCGTCGTCCTGGCACGGCGTCACATCGGTCGTGATGGGCAACTGCGGGGTCGGTTTCGCCCCGGCCGCCCCCGACCGCCACGACTGGCTGATCGAGCTGATGGAGGGCGTGGAGGACATCCCCGGTTCGGCGATGACCGAGGGGATCGACTGGCAGTGGGAGAGCTTCGAGGAGTTCCTCGACGCGCTCGATGCGCGCTCATACGCCATCGACATCGGGGCGCAGATCGCTCACGGGCCGGTCCGCGGCTACGTCATGGGCGATCGCGGCGCGGCGAACGAACCGGCCACGCCCGATGACATCGCCGAGATGTCCGCCATCGTCGAGTCGGCGCTGCGGGCGGGCGCGCTCGGCTTCTCCACCTCGCGGACACCGCTGCACCGGTCGAAGTCGGGTGAGCTCGTCCCTGGCACCACCGCCGACGCCGACGAGCTCCTGGGGCTCGGCGACGCACTCGCGAGGGTGGGGCACGGCGTGTTCCAGTTCGCCCCCGAACACGCCGACGTGCCGGTCGGCGAGTGGCCGTGGATGCGCGAGCTGGCCCGGCGAACCGGACGCACGGTCAGCGTCAACCTCAATCAACCCGACTCGGCGCCCGACGTCTGGCGCGAGGTGCTCGGTCTCCTCGACGACGCCCGTGCCGACGGGATCCCCATCGTGGCCCAGGTCGCCGGCCGGGTGGTCGGTCTCCTCATGTGCCTCGAGGGCAGTTTCAATCCGCTCGACTTCCACCCGGCCTACGCGCCGGTGCGCGACCTCCCCCTCGCCGAGCGGGTCCGAGCGCTGCAGACCGGCGAGCTGAGGTCGGCGCTCCGGGTCGAACCCGACGACGGCGGGCTGTTCCGCAAGGTGGTGCTCGACAAGCTCGACCGATGGTGGGCGGTCGCCGACGGCGACATCGACTACGAGCCCACCGCCGACACGTCGATCGCGGCGACCTCGGCCCGAACCGGCACCCCGGCGATCGACCTGGTCGTCGATCAGCTCTGCGCCCACGGCGGCAACGGCATGATCCTCACGCCCTTCTTCAACTACGCGTACGGAGACCTGTCGTTCCAGTACGAGGCGCACCAACACCCGTCGACCCGAATGGGCCTCGCCGACTCCGGCGCCCACTGCCGGGTGATCTGCGACGGCGGCACCCCGACGTTCATGCTGACGCACTGGGTGCGCGATCGGGCTCGTGGTCCACGGCTCCCGCTCGAATCGATCGTGCACCGCCAGACCCGTCAGACCGCCGAGCTCTATGGCCTGCTCGACCGTGGGCTCGTCGCACCCGGGATGCGGGCCGACCTCAACCTGATCGACTTCGACCGCCTCACCTTCGGTCCTCCGCGCATGGCCACCGATCTACCCGGCGGCGCGAAGCGGCTCGTGCAGAAAGCCGACGGCTACGACGCCACGTTCGTCGCTGGAGTCCAGACGGTCGACCGCGACGAGTTCACCGGTGAGCTCCCCGGCCGCCTCGTCCGCGGCCCGCAACCCTCCGCCGCCTGACGAACCGCGCGACCGCACGACGATCCGGTGCGCACTCGCGAGTCCAAGAACCGCGACGTTCACGAGAACGCAGGTGATCAGGGTTCGGGGAGTTCGACCGACGGATCGCGGATCCAGAGCTCCCAGTGGGCGTTGCGGTCGACGAGCGTGAACGCGGGGCGGATCACCAGCCAGTCGGCCACGGGGAAGTCGTTGGCCGTGGGGAGCATCACGTACTCGACGCGCTCCGAACGCTCGGGCAGCCGCGGTCCGTCGAGCAACCCCTCGGGTCCGTAGAGCACCGATCGGAACGGCGTGGGGAACTGGTAGATCTCCTCGCGATAGGCGATGTGCGGCGTGATGCGGTAGTGGGCCGACACGACGGCGTCGTCGGGGATCTGGTCCATGAGGAGCTGGGCGTTGTCGACCCACGGCGACGAGGCCGGCGGGATCCACCCGGGATCACGAGACCAGGGCATCGGCGCCCACAGCGTGGCCGTCACGAACGAGCTGGTGGCGAGAACGATGACCGCGACCGAGCGGAGGGGCACCGAGAATCCGGCGAACGGCCCGCTCGTCGGATCCCACCGATCGCGGATCGCACCGATGGCGTAGACCGATCCCATCGCCAGGGCCGGCACGATGACGACCGAGTAGTGGTACCGGATCTGGTACTGGTACCAGTACGTGCTCAGGATGTTCGTGAACATCACGAGTCCGCCGATCATCGCCACCGAGGGCAGCCGGAAGAACAGCCACGCGAAGGGCGCGGTGAGCTGCCAGAGGTACCACGGTCGTTCGTCGGACGTGAGGTGGTCGGCGAGCTGGGTCGGGTTGGTCACCGCGGTGTCGACGAGCCCGCCCACTCCCCCGAACGGGATCCTCCATCCGTTGCGGGTCGGCATACCGATGAGTCCACGCATCACGACGAAGAGCGCGACGAGCGCGAACGCGACGGCACCACCGATCGTGAGGAGGCCGATGCGCCGGTCGCGCCGGAGCGCCACCCAGATGCCGAGCGGCACCATGACGAGGACGACGTCCTCCTTCACCGACAGCGCCAGGACCACGGCGACGGCGTAGAGCACCCACTTCCGTTCGAGCGCGCCGTAGATGGCGAACCCGACGAGCACACCGAGGAAGGCGTCGGGGTGGAAGTTCTCGAGGTTCGTCCAGCCGATCGCCGGGTGGAGCAGGTACGCAACCGCAGGCGCGAGCGCGAGCCACTCGGACTCGAGCCGACGCCGTCCGTAGAGGAAGATCGGGATCGCGCCGGCGGCGAGCACAGCCGACTGCGAGATGAACAGGATCCCGGCCCCGGGCGTGACCCAGTAGAAGGGGACGAGGAAGATCAGGATGAACGACGTGTGATCGCCGAAGAGGTTGCGACCCATCAGCGTCACGAACGGCGCCTCACCCCGCGACAGCAACCACAGCCCCTGGTCGTACAGCGCCGAGTCGTACGAGGCGGTTCCGAACGCGTGATGGATGGCCAGCGATCGGACCGAGAAGTACACCGTGTAGCCGACCACGGCGGCCGTCAGCAGGATCTGCGGCAGCGTCCGTCTCTGCAGCCAGTCGACGGCCGAGGAGAGGCGACCCGACCACGCCGCTGGCGGTCTGGCGGCGTCGATCTCCGGTACCTCGTCGACCTCCGCGTGCGGGGCGTCATCGTCGGCCGACGGTGCGGGCGCGGCCCGGCCGTCGACGAGATCGGTCATCGCCACCATTCTCGCGGGTTTCGCGAGCGACGCGTGTCAGGCGGGTCGCAGATCGTCGACGAGCGCCGACAGCACACCATTGACGAAGCGTCCGCTGTCGTCGGTGGAGAACTGCTTCGCGAGTTCGACGGCCTCGTCGAGCACCACCGCCGTCGGCACGTCGGGTCGGTGGGCCAACTCGAACGAACCGATCCGGAGCACGTTGAGGTCGAGGACCGGCATGCGCTCGATCGTCCACCCCTTCGCCCGACCCGCGATGGCGTGATCGAGTTCGTCACGGTGCTCGGCGACACCGCGCACGAGGACCTGGGTCATGTCGTCGGGCTCGAACACCTGGAGCTCGATCGCCTCGATCGGCGTGATGCTCTTCGACTCGGCCTCGTAGAGCAGGTACAGGGCGCGTTCGCGCGCCTCGGAGCGCTCGTCGGGCCGGGGAATGGACATGGTGGGGCTCGAGAGAGCGTCAGACGCGGGTGATGTAGTCACCGCTGCGGGTGTCGACCTTGACCTTGTCGCCGATGTCGATGAACAGCGGGACCTTGATCTCCTTGCCGGTCTCCAGCGTGGCCGGCTTCGTGCCACCGCTCGACCGGTCACCCTGCACGCCCGGCTCGGTCTGCGCGATGGTGAGCTCGACCGAGGCCGGGATCTCGACGCCGATGATCTCGCCCTGGTAGAAGGCGATCTGGGCGATCATCTGCTCGATGAGGTAGTCGGCGGCGTCACCGAGAGCGACGGGTGCCACGTTGACCTGCTCGTAGGTCGAGGTGTTCATGAACACGTAGTCGGTGCCGTCGTTGTACAGGTACTGCATGTCCTGACGGTCGACGATGGCCTGCTCGACCTTGATGCCCGCGTTGAACGTCTTGTCGATGACCGCACCGGTCTTGACGTTGCGGATCTTGCTCCGCACGAACGCGCCGCCCTTGCCGGGCTTGACGTGCTGGAACTCGACGACCTGGAACAGGGCGTTGTCGAGCTCCAGCGTGATGCCGTTCTTCAGGTCGTTCACGGAGATCTGGGGCATGGGTCAGCGCACTCCTCGCTTGGGCGACTGGGTGAGGACGCGAGGGCCGTCCTCGGTCACGACGACGAGGTCCTCGATCCGGAACCCGCCGAAACCTTCACGATAGAGGCCCGGTTCGATGGTCACGACGTTGCCCCACCGGACGTGGTCCTGCGACGTGCGCACCAGCATCGGGAGCTCGTGGATGTCGAGCCCGACCCCGTGGCCGGTCCCGTGCACGTACCAGTCCCCGTAGCCGGCGTCGTCGAGGACTCTGCGGGCCGCGGCGTCGATCTCGCGCGCGGCGACCCCGGAGGCGTCGACATCGGCCAGCGCCTCGATCCCGGCCGACTGGGCCGCTGCGACGAGGTCGTATCGCTCGACCTGCTCGGTCGTCGCCTCGCCGATGACCCACGAGCGGGTCATGTCCGAGTGGTACCCGTCGACGAGGGCACCGACGTCGATGATCACCGTGTCGCCCTCGACGATCGTCCGACGCGTGGCGTCGTGGTGCGGTCGAGCCCCGTGCTCGGGCCCCGTCGCCACGATCGTGGAGTAGCTGCGATCGTCGGCGCCATGGAGCCGCATCCGGTACTCGAGCTCGGTCCGCACGTCGTGCTCGGTCATCGGCTCGTCGACCGTGGCGAGCAGCAGGGGCTCGACCTCGGCGAGCGCCGCGTCGGCCGACTGCGCCGCTCGTTCGATGCGGGCGAGCTCGGCATCGTCCTTGACCTGACGCTGGAGGCGCACGAACGAGTCGGTCGGCTCCAGCGGGACCTGGGCGGCGAGCCGGGTCCAGCGTGCGTGCGGTGTCGTCGACGCGTCGAGCGCCACCCGCTCCGCTCCGCCGAGCGTCTCGCCGAGGCGCTGCTGCAGTGCGGTCGCCGTTTCCTCGGCGATCACGTCGACGCCGGATCCGGCGGTCTCCGCCACGGCGCGGTCGCGATATCGACCGTCTGTCCCGAGTGTGACGCCGTCGCGCCGAACGACCGCCCACCCGTTCGAGCCGGTGAATCCGGTGAGCCAGCGGACGTCGGTGAGGTCGAGGACGAGGAGGGCGTCGCACCCGTCGCCCGACGGCAGTCGATCGACGATCGTGCGGACTCGCTCGGCATGATCGATCGACGGGAGCGCGGACGCATCCGATGTCGAGTGGTGCCTGGCGCTACCCGACATCGAGGAAACGGTCCAGAGTGGCGCGGACCGGGTCGGGATCGACTCCCGCGACCACCTCGACCCCGTCCGGTCCGTCGAGCACGAAGGTCAGCCCGTCGAGCGCCTTCTTGTCGCGACCCATCAGTTCCACGAGCGCTCCGGCGTCGAGGCCGGGAGGCGGACTCGTGGCCAGGTCGTACTCGCCGGCGACCACGGCACGATGCTCGTCGACACGGCCAGCGCCGATTCGGCCGAGCGTGCGTCCGAGTTCGGCGGCGTAGATCAAGCCGATCGCGACGGCCTCGCCGTGTGCGAGGTCGTGATCGGTGGCGGTCTCGAGCGCGTGAGCGAGCGTGTGGCCGTAGTTGAGCAGGGCGCGACGGCCGCCCTCGCGCTCGTCGGACGCGACCACCTCGGCCTTGATCTCGATGCAGCGTGCGATCCGTTGATCGAGCGGCATGGCGAGCAGATCGTCGCCCGTGAGGAAGTGGTACTTGGCCATCTCCCCGAGCCCGCACCGCATCTCTCGCGGTGGGAGCGTGTCGAGCGCGTCGAGGTCGCAGATGACGCCCGACGGTTGCCAGAACGCACCGACGAGATTCTTGCCCTCGGGCAGGTTGACCCCCGTCTTGCCGCCGATGGCGGCGTCGACCATGCCGAGCAAGGTGGTCGAGACGTGCACGACCGGGATGCCGCGATGCCATGACGCCGCCGCGAAACCGGCGACATCGGTGACCATGCCACCGCCGACGCCGACGACGACGTCATGGCGGGTGAGGCCCATGCGGGCGAAACCGCGCATGAGTTCCTCGATGGTCGACAGCGACTTGTTCGCCTCTCCGTCGCCGATGGTGAAGACCTCGAGCTGTCGCTCGCCGACGTCGATCGCGGTGAACGAGTCGGGGATCGTCGACTGGGTCACCACCGCCACCCGGCGAGCACGCTCGGGGAGCAGAGCAGCGAGCTCGCCCCGCGCCTCCCGGCCGACCACGACGTCGTACGTCCGGTCGTCGAGAGGGACTTCGACGCGGATCACGGGCAACACCTCAGGACAGCGTTGGCCACGTCGTTGACGGTGCGCCCGTCGACCGAGACGATCGCGTCGGCGACCTCTTGGTACAGCGACGTGCGGTCGGCGAGCATCGTGCGCAGCGTGCCCTCGGGATCGTCGTCGAGCAGCGGACGGTGCATCCCGTTGGCGACACGACCGAGCAGCACGTCGACGTCGGCGAGCAACCAAACCACGTGGGCCTCGGACTCGCCCAGGATCCGCCGGTTCACGTCGCTCAGCACCACGCCGCCGGCCGCAGCGACGATCGCCGGCTCGTCCTCGGCCAGCGCATCGGTGAGCACTTGGGTCTCGAGGGCCCGGAACGCTGGCTCGCCCTCGTTGCGCCAGATCTCGCGCACCGTTCGGCCTGTGCGCGACTCGATCATCTCGTCGGAGTCGAGCAGGTCTCGATCGAGACGGCGCGAGAGCACGCGGCCGACGGACGACTTGCCGGCGCCCATCATCCCGACGAGCACGATGTGCCCGGAGGTGCAGTCGTTCGATCCCATCGCGTGTGCTCGGTGGCTGGTCGCCTCAGAGGGACGCCGAGAACGCCTCGGCGTTGCGGACGAACTCGTCGACCGAATCACCGCCGAACTTGCGCTGCGCCTCGGCGGCGAGGACGAGAGCGACCATCGTCTCGGCGACGACGCCCATGGCGGGCACGGCCGTGACGTCGGTGCGTTCCTTGAACGACACGGCCGACTCCTTGGTGGCGGTGTCGACGGTCTCGAGGGTGGGCTTGTTGAGGGTGGCCAACGGCTTCATCGCGGCGCGGGCGACGAGGAGTTCACCGGTCGACATCCCGCCCTCGGTCCCACCGGCGAGGGTGGATCCGCGCTGGTACTGCCGGCTCTCGGTGTCCCACGAGATCGGGTCGTGGGCGGCACTCCCCCGCCGGCCTGCGACCTCGAACCCGTCGCCGATCTCGACGCCCTTGATCGCCTGGATCGACATGATGGCCTGGGCGATCATGCCGTCGAGCTTGCGATCCCAGTGCACGTGGCTGCCGAGACCCACCGGTACGTCGAACGCGAGGACCTCCACCACCCCGCCGAGACTGTCGCCGTCCTTCGCCGCCGCCTTGATCTCGGTGATCATCGCCTCGCTCGCGTCGAGGTCGAAGCAACGCACCTGGTTGTCGTCGACACGGTCGAGATCGTGTGGCGTCGGGCGGGGTGCTCCGTCGGCCACGCGGGCCGAGCCCATCTGGATGACGTGTGACAGCACCTCGACACCGAGGGTCCGGAGGAGTTCCTTGGCGATGGCGCCGGCGGCGACGCGGGCGGCCGTCTCGCGCGCACTCGCCCGTTCGAGGACGTCTCGCGCGTCGGTGAACCCGTACTTCTGCATGCCGGCGAGATCAGCGTGACCCGGCCGCACCTGCGTCAGCGGCGCCTTCGTGGCTCCCGGAGCAGGGTCCATCTCCTCGTGCCACTTGTCGCTGCGGAACCACTCGGTGTTCTTGATCTCGATGGCCACCGGAGATCCGAGGGTCCGTCCGTGGCGGACACCACCGATCAAGGTGAGCTCGTCGACCTCGAACCGTTGCCGTGGGCCGCGGCCGTACCCGAGTCGACGACGGCCCATCTCGGCCTGGATCTGCTCGACGGTGATGCCGAGCCCGGCCGGGAGCCCCTCGACGATGACGACGAGCCCCTGCCCGTGCGACTCGCCAGCGGTGAGGAACCTGAGCATCGAGCCACCCTATCGATGAGGTGCGGAGCGACAGTGTGGGTCAGGCACACACTGTCGCCCGACCGCACCGCCATCGCGGAAACCCCTACGGCTCGACGGATCGGGCCTCACTAGGTTCGCTCGGCCCATGGACGACGACCTCTTCCCCGAGCTCGAGGTCGAGCGGCAGCGACTCGACACCTCGCGCCGGGCTCGCGACCGGATGATCGAGCGGCTCGAAGCGGTCGATCCCCAGGGCGCTGCGGACGAGATCACGTCGGAGTACGTCGAGGTCACCGTGGCCGACGCTCTCGACAGCCTCCGGAGCCCGGGTGCCGGTGACTTCTTCGGCTGGATCGAGCTGGAGGACGAGACCCCTGTCGAGCCCGTCACCTCCGAGCACTCGTCCGAACGCTGGTACATCGGCCGGCGCCACATCGAGGACGATGACCACGAGCCGCTCGTCGTCGACTGGCGGGCACCGATCGCTGCGCCGTTCTACCGAGCCACGGCCGTCGATCCGCTCGGAGTCGACGCTCGTCGCCGCTTCACGCTCGACGACGGCACGATCGTCGCCTATCTCGACGAGCGACTCGACGATCCCGGCGCCGCGGCTGTCGCCGCCGGCATCCCCGACCCCGTGCTGGCCGAGATCGGGGCGGAACGCAGCGGCGAGATGCGCGAGATCGTCGCCACGATCCAGGGCGAGCAGGACGAGATCATCCGGGCGGACATCGATCAGCTGCTCGTGGTCCAGGGTGGACCAGGGACGGGGAAGACGGCCGTGGCGCTGCACAGGGTGGCGTACCTGCTCTTCGAGCACCGGGCCCGGCTCGGCCGAGACGGCGTCCTCGTGGTCGGACCGAACCGAGCGTTCCTCGACTACATCGGCAACGTCCTCCCGTCACTGGGCGAGCGCAGCGTCCGGCAGGTGACGGTCGACGAACTGTGTCTTCCTCGCGTCGAGATCGCGGCCGAGGACGACCACGACGCCGCGATCTGGAAGGGCGCGGCCGAGCGGGTCGCCGACCTCGAACGACTCGCACTCGCTGCGATCACCTCGCCCGACGACGACATCGTGGTCCCGATCGGTGCGCGCCGCCACGTCATCCGTGCCGAGGAGTTCGCCGGGTGGATCGACACCGCGCGATCCGGGACCGCGCCCGTCAACCAGCGGCGCGACCGGCTGCAGGCGATCGCCCGCCGCGAGCTCGGCCGTCGAGCCGGCGACGACGTCTGGTCGTCGGCCGGACCTCTCAAGAGGGCGGTCGGCGCCGCATGGCCGACCCAACGCGCGACCCGACTCGTCGACACGCTGCTCCCGGGCCCGTCGGGGAAGCGCCGGAGGTGGACCCGAGCCGATCAGCTCCTCATCGACGAGGCGACATCGCTCCTCGACGGAACGCCGTTCACGTATGGACACATCGTGGTCGACGAGGCACAGGACCACTCCGACGTCGCACTGCGTGTGATCGGTCGACGGAGCCAGAAGGGTTCGATGACTCTCGTCGGCGACGTCGCCCAGTCGACCACGCCCGCCGGCCAGGAGCGCTGGACCGAGGTGCTCGACCGATTGATGCCGACGGCGACGGCCGGTCGGATCGCCGAGCTGACGGTCGGATATCGGGTTCCGCAGCCGGTGATGGATCTGGCGAACCGGTTGCTGCCGCTCACGGGGGTCGACGGGTCGGCCGCGCGCAGTGTGCGTCACACCGGAGAGCCACCGAAGGTGGTGCACTCGTCGTCCGGCGCGCTGGCGTCAGTGGTCGGCACGGCCGTCGACGATCTGCGAGGGCTGCACACGCTCGTCGGGCTCGTCGCGCCCGTCGGCCTCCACGACGACCTGGTCGGAGCGCTCTCCGAGCGGGGGCTCGTCGCCGTCGACCACGTCCACGATCTCGAACATCACGAGATCCCGCTCTTCGACCCCGCGGGCGTGAAGGGTCTCGAGTTCGACGGCGTCGTGGTCGTCGCGCCGAGCGAGATCCTCCGCGACGGCGTCGAGCCGACCATCGAGAGCACCCCACGAGGCGCACGGCCTCTGTTCGTGGCCCTCACCCGCGCCGTGCAACGACTCACGATCGTCACCGACACCGACCTGCCCGAGATCCTCCAGCCCAGCTGACGGACCGACACTTTGGACCGACACTCTGGGTCAGGCACCAAGTGTCGCTTCAGCTGCGACGGGCCAGCTCGGCTTCCGCGGCCGCACGCATCGACACGGGATCGACCCGGGCCGCCTCACCGAGCCAGATCCGTTGCTGCTCGGCCGCCTGGTGGACGAGCATTCCCAGCCCGTCGACCGTGGTGGCGCCTCGGTCGGCGACGCGGTCGAGCCACGCGGTGGTGAGCGGGTGGTACACGAGATCGACGGCGACCTGACCGTCGTGGAGGCGGTCGGGGTCGCACGGCAGGTCGGTGTCGGCGGCGCCCCGAGGGTCGACGCCCATGCCGACGCTCGTGGCGTTGACCACGATGTCGGCCCGTGACAGATCGGAGATGATGCCGACCGACGCCCGGGGGGTCAGCGCCGCGGCCTGCTCCGCCCGATCGGCGCTGCGGTTCAGCACCGTGATGTCGACTGCGCCCCGGCGTGCGAGCGCGTCGATCACCGATCGCGCCGCACCCCCTGCGCCGATGACCGCGACTCGGGCGCCGTCGACAGAGACGCCGACCTCGGCGAGCGACTCGACGAACCCGGTGCCGTCGGTCGAGGATCCGACCAGCTCGCCGTTCTCCCACGACACCGTGTTGACGCTGTCGAGGGCCGTCGCCGCCGGAGCCAGTCGATCGACGAGGTGGGCGACGTCCTGCTTGTGCGGCATGGTGACCGACAGGCCGAGAAATCCCAGCGACCGCATCGCATCGATGGCGACGGGGGCCGAGCCCGACGGCACGTCGAACGCCACGTACGAGTGATCGATACCAGCGGCCGCGAAACCGGCGCGGTGGATCACCGGCGACAGGCTGTGGGTGACCGGCGAACCGATGAGAGCGGCCAGGCCTGCCGTGGGTCCACCGGCGGAGACGCTCACGTTCAGCCGAGCAGACCGTCGGCAGCGGACTGGTTGACGTTCTGCTGGTGCTGCTCGGCGGTGACGGCGAACGCGTGGCTGCCGTCTTCGTCGGCCAGCACGTAATAGAACAGGAAGCAGTTGTCGGCCCGCTGGTCGGCGGGCAGCACCTCGCACACCGGGTCGCCCGGTGGCGGGTTCGGCGCCGGGTTGAGCGCCGCCTCGATCGACGCCCGACCCGGGTTCGCAATCGGCGTCGCGGGGAGGCCCGGGATCAGGTACGTGTTCCACGGCGTCTCGATCTGGCGCAGCTCGGAGAACGGGAGGTCGGGAAGGCCACGCTGCACCCGGCCGTAGAGGACAGCGGCGTCGATCTGCAGGCGGAACGGGGGATCGTCGGGGTTGTTCTCGGTGACCGCCAGGCGGTTGTGGATCACCCGGGAGATCTTGGCCCGATCCTCCTGGACCTTCGCCTCCCTCTCGATCATCGAGGCGATGATGAGG
>JBCCTP010000068.1:0-13733 GCA_039198505.1 Actinomycetota bacterium
GCAGGTGCCGTAGCACGTCGAGACGGCGTCGATGTCGTTGGTGAATCCGTAGAGCGTCAGGCCGTTCTCGCCGGCGAGGATCTCGCCGAGCTCCGAGTCGGTGCCGGTCGCCGATGGCGTGGCCGGTGATGCCGGTGCCGGGGCGGCGGTGGTCACCGGCGCTTCTGCGGCACCCGCCGCATCGGCGACGGGAGCGGGCGTCGCGGAGTCGTCGCTGCCACCGCATGCGGCGAACACGAGCGCTGCCGCGGTGAGTCCGACGGCGACGCGGGCCCGAGCGGGGCGACGGTGCCGGCCGTTCTGCGAGGGGTCGGCGGTCCGGGTGGGGGGTGTGGTGGTCATGTGTCGTTCCTTCGTGACGGGCGGAGTGCCAGCGGGCTGTTCTTCGACCGACCGAGCCGGTGTGGCTCGTGTTCGGTACGCCTCGCTGTACGGACGCCGCGCAGGAACGGTTCGCAGAAATCTGAGATCCGTCGCCGAGGTCGGCGCGGATCAGGCCGACGCCGGGAGGCGCGGGACGCAGTCGCAGCCGAGCGGGTTGGCGCGGTCGTCGTCGAGCTCGCCGCTGCGACCGACGCCGTCGAGCGCCCACACCGCCTCGTCGGATCGCTCGTCGACCACCGTCAGCACGGCCTCGACGACCCGTTCGTCCCACTGCGTGCCTGCGTGCCTCTGCAGCGTCGCCCGCACGTCGGCGGCGGCGAGTCCGGCGCGGTAGTGACGCGTGAACGACATGGCGTCGAAGGCGTCACACGCGGCGACGATCCGCGAGACGAGCGGGATGTCGTCACCGGCGAGCCGGTCGGGGTAGCCCGACCCGTCGATCCGCTCGTGATGGGCCCGCACGGCCGGTGCCAGGTCGGCGAGGGCCTCGGTCTCGGCGAGCAGCCCGGCACCGATGGCGGCGTGCGACTTGATGACGGTGAACTCGTCGTCGGTGAGCTTGCCCGGCTTCGTCAGGACCTCGTCGGGGATCTCGAGCTTGCCCACGTCGTGGAGGAGCCCGACGAGGCCGCTGCAGCGCACGTCGTCGGGCGGCAGCCCGAGCTCTCGGGCGACGTCGATGGCCAATGCCGACGTGCGCACCACGTGGTCGCGGGTGGACCGGTCCTTGGCGTCGAGGTCGGCGACGAATCGATGGACGACCGGGCTCAGGCCGTACTCGAAGGCGCGGCGTGGTTCGAGCACGGTGACCGGAGCGAGCATCGAGAACACCGAGTCGTGGCGCCAGTACACGACCACCGCACCGATCGTGGCGAGGAACACCCCGATGACGTCGATCGCATGGGCGAGCCAGAAGTACGTCGACCACGGTGACGCGCCGAGGAACACGAGCACCGACCCGCCGACCAGGAGGTAGCCGACCGAGACGACCATCGGGCCCGGTCGCTCGGCGATCTCGGCGAGTCGGACATGGCGCCATCCCAGCGCGACCGTCGCGGCGAACATCGTGAGACACGCGACGATCGCGAGGTCCGAGCCGGGGATCGGGTGGAGTCGGACCTGCGGCCACACCAGCAGGCTGGAGGAGACGACCGTCATGATCGCGGTGGATCCGATGAGTGCCCGGCGCCAGCTGCGCGACGTGTCACCCGATCGCGCTGCGAGCAGCACGCTGACCGCACCGATCGTGCCGGCGGGGACGGCGAGGAAGATCGAACTCATCGTCGCCTCGTTCGGCCCGTACAGCACGCCCGGGATCGTGAGGCCATGGACGAGTGGGAACACGGACGCACCGAAGAAGAACGTGGCGACCGCAGCGAGTTCGACCTGGTCGAGCCGGAACGAGAGTCGCGCGAGTGCGACGGCGGTGACGACGCACAACGCAGCCGCGATGACGATGAGCCAGAAGAGCAAGGTCGCGGCTTCCCAGCGCAGATCGTCGAGCAGCGTCACGGACACGACGGCCGAGGCCAACGTCCCGATCACCGTGACGACGAACCCCGTGCGCACGTCGAAGAGATCGGCATCCGGAGGCGGGACTTGAGGCGTCGGCGTCGCCCATGCGGCGATGCGTGGAGCACGTGACGAAGGTCGTGCCTTGCGACCTGCTCGCATGTGCAAGAGTGAGGAGGTCCTAACGGGATCTGCTCGACTCGACGTGACCGAGATGACTGCGACTGACACCGACCACGGCGACGCCGGCCCCGACCACGCCCCGAGCGTCGCGGACGGTTTCCGCGTCCTGTTGCCGTTCGCTCGGATCGGTCGGGGGCAGTACGCGGCGTCGGCGGTCACGGCGGCGCTCGGCACGCTCTGCCAGCTCGGCCCGTTCTGGGTCGTGTACCGGGCGATCATGGAGTTCCTCGACGGCACTGGCACCCGCGGCGACCTGTACCGGTGGGCGCTGATCGCACTCGTCTTCGTCGTCGCCCAGCACGCGTTGATGGCCTGGTCGACCTGGTTGTCCCACCGAGCTGCGTTCGCCACGCTCGAACAGCTGCGCCTGCGCATGGGCGACCGCCTCGGTGCCGTCCCCCTCGGCTTCGTCACCCGCCGTCGCTCGGGCGAGATCCAACGCACGATGAACGACGACGTCGAGCGCCTGGAGCAGTTCCTCGCCCACGCCATTCCCGATCTGTTCTCGGCCGCGGTCACGCTCGTCGTCACCACGGTGTGGCTGTTCGTCATCGATTGGCGGATGGCGCTCGCCGCGGTCGCCGTTCTGCTCGTGTGTGGACCGCTGATGGCGTCCGGTGCCCGCAAGGGTGCGGACAAGCTCGACGACTATCACCGTGCGCTGAGCCGGATGAACGGCTCGGTCGTCGAGTTCGTCCGGGCGATGCCGGTGGTGCGGACGTTCAACCGATCGGAGGAGACCTTCGCCGAGACGAAGGATGCCATCGAGGACGCCGCCGCCTTCCAGGCTGCGTGGGGGCGCGAGTTCCTCCCGTCGTTCACCGCGTTCTACGTGCTGATCGTGTCGAACGTGGTCACGATCGTGCCGGCGGGGGTGTGGCTCTGGCAGACCGACAGTCTCTCCACCGCCGACCTCGTGTTCTTCTTCATCGTCGGGCTCGGATACCTGGTGTCGGTGATGCGGTTGTTCGAGTTCTCGACGCAGCTCGCGCACCTCACGCTCGCCGCCAACGTCGTGCTCGAACTCGACGAGGCCGAGCCGCTGCCCGAGGTGCCCGACCGGGCGGAGCTCGGTGCGCCGAGGATCGAGGTCGACGGCGTCGGTTTCTCCCACCAGGGTCTCGACGACAGTCGCCGTCGAGTCCTCGACGACGTGAGCTTCGTCGCCGAGCCGGGCACGGTCACTGCGCTGGTCGGTCCCTCAGGATCGGGCAAGAGCACACTCGCCAAGCTGCTGTGTCGTTTCTGGGACGTCGACGACGGCGCGATCTCGGTCGGCGGCGTCGACGTCCGCCGCATGCCGGCGAGTCAGCTCATGGAGCAGGTCGCGTTCGTGTTCCAGGACACGTTCCTGTTCGACGACACGATCGCCGGGAACATCCGCATCGGTCGACCCGACGCCACCGATGACGACGTCGAACGAGCGGCGAGAGCGGCTCAGGCACACGAGTTCATCTCCGGTCTTCCCGACGGGTACGACACGCAGCTCGGCGAGCGCGGCGCCCGATTGTCCGGCGGCGAGCGCCAACGCATCGCCATCGCCCGTGCGCTGCTGAAGGATGCGCCGATCGTGGTGCTCGACGAGGCCACGGCGTACGCCGATCCGGAGAACGAAGCGGCGTTGCAGGACGCGCTCTCCGAACTCGCGGCCGGCCGAACGCTCGTCATGATCGCCCACCGTCTCTCGACGATCTCGGGGGCCGACCAGATCCTCGTTCTCGATGCTCCCGACGGCGGCCCGGGGCGCATCGTCGAGCGCGGCCGCCACGACGAGCTGATCGCGCTCGACGGGCTGTACTCGCGGCTCTGGGAAGCATCCGATCTCTCCGACGAGGTCGCCCTCGGCGATGCCGTCCGGAGCGCCCAGGAGGTGTTGTGAGCCTCGTCGACGTCGATTCCGACTCATCGAACGACGTGTCGGCCCACGGCACGCCCGACGATGTCGCCCCCACACCGGGAGGGACGGTCTCGGGTCGGGGCTTCTATCGAGGGCCGGTCCGAACCACGTGGCGGCTGTTCGGTGATCGCCGTCGGGAGATGGCGCTGTCGATCGGGATGCGCCTCCTGCAAGCGGTCTTCATCGGCGTGCCGGTCGCGGTCGTGGCCTGGATCGTCGACGAGATCCGGCTCGATCGATTCAGTTCGTCCGACGCGTGGCTCGCCGTGGTCATCGTCGCAGCGTCGCTCGTCGCCCAGTTCGTGACCGGCTGGGTGTCCAACCGCTACGCCTGGGTGAGCACGTTCGAGGCGATCGGCGACGCCCGCATCCGCTCGCTCCAACACGTCCAGCGGCTGCCGATCGGCGTCGCCAGTTCGCGCCGGACCGGCGACGTGAGCGCGGTCATGACCTCGGACTTCGAGATGGTCTCGGCGTTCGCCCACAACTCGCTGCCCGTGATCTTCGGTGCGATCGGGCTCCCCATCGCGGTGCTGATCGGACTCGCGTTCGTCGACGCGCCGCTGATGCTCTCCGTCGCGCTCAGCATCGTCGTCGCCGTTCCGATCTTCCTGCTCATCAACCGTCGGTTCACCTCGGCTGCGGTCGAGCGCGCCGATCTCCTCGCGTCGGCGAACAGTCGAGTCGTCGAGTACGTGCAGGGCATCGGCGTCGCTCGGTCGTTCAATCAGACCGGTCGCAAGCTCGACTCGTTCCGCCTGGCCGTCAACGACGTCCGCCGTGTCAACGACGGCATGGCGGTGAAGCTGGTGCCGCTGGCGTTCGTGTCGATGGGCATCGTGATGCTCGGCGTTCCGATCGTCATCGCCGCGGCGGCCTACCGCGGCTTCGGCGGAGCGGTCGACGTCGGGACCGCCGTCGTGTTCCTCGTTCTCGTTCTGCGCGTCTACGGACCGCTGATCCAGGTCGGCGTCCAGGTCGAGAACCTCCGGCTCGGCGACGCGGCCCTGCGGCGCATCGGCGCCGTGATGGACCTCGCGGAACAGCAGCAGCCCATCGAACCGACGGTCACGCCGACGTCGCACGACGTGGAGTTCGACGACGTCGGATTCGGGTACGAGCCCGGGCGGCGAGTCGTCGACGACCTGTCGTTCACCGCGGCGGCCGGCACGATGACGGCAATCGTGGGGGCGTCGGGAACCGGGAAGACCACGATTCTCAACCTCATCGCCCGCTTCTGGGATCCCGACGAGGGAACGGTGCGGATCGGCGGCGCCGACGTCCGCGAACTGACCGCCGATCAGCTCTTCGACGCCGTGACCGTGGTGTTCCAGGACGTGTACCTGTTCCAGGGCACGATCCGCGACAACATCGCCTTCGGACGTCCCGATGCCAGCGACGACGAGATCGAGGAGGCCGCACGCGCCGCGCAGGCACATCACTTCATCGCGGCACTGCCCGACGGGTACCTGACCCGGATCGGGGAGGGTGGCGCGACACTGTCGGGTGGTGAACGGCAGCGGGTGTCGATCGCCCGGGCGCTCCTGAAGTCGGCGCCGATCGTGCTGCTCGACGAGGCGTCGGCCTCGGTCGACCCATTGAACGAACGAGCGCTGCACCTTGCATTGGCCGAGTTGGTGCGCGACACCACGCTGATCGTCGTCGCCCATCGGCTGTCGACCATTCGGTCCGCCGACCAGATCCTCGTCCTCGACACCGGCGAGGGACCCGGTCGGATCGTCGAACGCGGAACGCACGACCAGCTGATCGACCTCGACGGTGTCTATGCCCGCCAGTGGCGCGAACGCAGCCGAGCCGCGAACTGGCGGATCACCGCCTGAGCATCGGCGGACACCGACCGACGACCGTCCGAGCTGCCCACCCACGACGACTACCATCCTCCCGCTGAACAAGAACGGTTCTCGATTTCACGATCTCCCCCCCCGGTACCTCAACGACACCGAGAGAAAGACAGACACACCCACCATGCACCGACGTCAATTCCTCCAAGCCGGCTCCGCCGTCGCCGCCGCACTCGCCACGGGCACGCTCGCCGCGTGCGGAAGCGACGACGACGAGGCCACCGGCGACACCGCCGCACCCGAGCCGGACGACACCACCGCCGACACGACGGCCGAGACGACCGCCGACACGGAGGCCACCGAGGAGACGGCTCCGGAGACCACCGAGGCCGCCCCGGCCGTGGGCGGCACGGTCCGCGTCGGCCTGCTGCCGTCACCTGCCGACGTCCTCGACCCGGCCAACACCGCCGGCTGGATGGAGTACTCAGCTCTCTTCTCGATCCATGACTCCCTCGTGCTCCTGAAGGGTGACGAGTTCGAGTTCCAGCTCGCCGAGTCGATCGAACCCAACGAGGACGCCACCGAGTACACGATCGTGCTCCGTGAGGGACCGATGTTCCACGACGGCACGCCGGTCACCTCCGCCGACGTGATCTACAGCCTCAACATGTACGCCCTGTCTCCGAACTTCGGGCAGTTCTTCGCGCTGATCGACTTCGCCAACGTCTCCGCTCCCGACGACCGGACCGTCATCGTCCCGATGGTGTCGCCGCGCGCCGACCTGGTCGAGTCGGTGTTCGGCCAGCTCTCGATGGTCGTTCCCGACGGCTTCACCGACTGGGGCAACAACATCGGCTCGGGTCCGTTCATCCTCGAACAGTTCGAGCAGGGCGTCGGCGTCACCGTCGTCCGCAACCCCGACTACTGGGCGGGCGCTCCGTCGATCGAACGGATCGAGTTCATCGGGATCGCCGAGGGATCGACCCGCGCCCGTGCCCTCGAGAGCGGCGAGGTCGACTTCGCCGGGTCGCTCGACGCTGCAGCTGCAGCGACGCTCGAGAGCGCCGACGGAGTCACCGTGTTCCGCGGTGGTGAGGTCAACTCGACCATCCGGTGCTTCGCGTTCAACCGCTCGCAGGCGCCGTTCGACGATCCCACGGTGGTCGAGGCGTGCAAGCTGGCCTGCGATCGACAGCAGCTCATCGACGTCATCGCCTTCGGCAACGCCATCATCGGCAACGACATGCCCAGTTCGGGCTTCGAGGGATATCCCGCCGACGTGCCCCAGCGCGAGCGAGACGTCGCCCGGGCGACCGAGCTGTTCGCTGCAGCCGGTGTCACCGAGTTCACGATCCTCGCCGCCGACTTCGTCCCGGGGGTCGTGGCATCGGCCGAGCTCTACGCCCAGCAGCTGGCGGAGTGCGGCGTGACCGCCACGGTCGACGTCGGTGATCCGCTCACGTACTTCAACGACTTCGGACAGATCCTGTCGACACCGTGCCAGGCGTTCTACTTCATCAACCGTCCTCCGGAGACCCTCCTCGCGAGCTACACCGGCTCGTCAGCGGCCTTCAACGTGTTCGGGTCGTTCGACCCCGAGTACGACGCGGCGCTGAACGCTGCGCTGGCCACCCCCGACACGACGTCGCGGAAGGAGCAGCTCTCCGACCTCATGGCGACGACGGTCCGTGACGAGGAGGGCTGGCTCATCTGGGCCTTCGAGGACCAGATCGACGCGCGGGTCGACGGTCTCGAGGGCGTCGATCTCACGCAGTCGGTCCCGGTCTTCGGCACCGCCACGCTGGCCTGACCGCGATGTCGCTCGGTCGGTTCGTCGTCGCGCGGCTCGCCGCGACGGTCGGCATCGCGTTCGCGGTCAGCCTGGTGCTGTTCGCCGCGGTCGAGTGGCTTCCGGGTGACGCAGCCACCAACATCCTCGGTCAGAACGCCACGCCCGATCGCGTCGAGGCCTTGCGCCAGCAGCTCGACCTCGACGCCGGACCGATCGAGCGCTACCTCTCGTGGCTGGGAGGTGTGGTGCAGGGCGACTTCGGCACGTCGGTCACGAGCCAGCAGCCCGTCTGGCAGGCGATCGAGACGCCGCTCCGGAACTCGCTGATCCTCGGCGCAGTCTCCTTCGTGGCGATGTCGCTGATCTCGATCGGCCTCGGTGTCGCCGCAGGGCGGCGTCCGGGCGGTCGGGCCGACCGGATCACGTCGGCGATCACGTCGTCGATCGCGTCCGTCCCGGACTTCGTGCTGGGAGGCGTGCTCATCGCCGTGTTCGCGTCGTGGCTCGATCTGCTGCCGGCCGTGTCCCTCGTCCCGATCGGGGGCTCGCCGCTCGACGATCCGACCGTGCTCGTGCTCCCGGCTGCGACGCTGTCCGTCTTCGGTGGGGCCTTCGGTGCCCGGCTGATCCGCGCTGTGGTGGCCGATGCGGCATCGTCGCCGCATGTCGAAGCGGCGGTCCTCGCCGGGCTCCCCGAGCGTCGGGTCGTCACCCGGCACCTGCTGCCCTCGATCATCGCGCCGACCGCCCAGGTGATCGCATCGATCGTTCCGTACGTCGTCGGTGGTGCCATCGTCGTCGAGCAGCTTTTCGGATATCCGGGCGTCGGCGCGTCGCTCGTCGCGAACCTCGCCGCCCGCGACGTCACGGTCGTCGAGGCGATCGGGATGATCCTCACGTTGATCGTGCTCGCGGCGCTCTTCACCGCCGATGTGGTGGGCGCGGCCGCCGACCCGCGCCGTCGAACCGCATCGGGCGCCAGCGTCGACGAGACGTCGGCGGTCGTCCTCGTCCCGGTGGAGGCGCGATGAGCGACATCGACGAGGTCGCCGCGTCGGATCTCGACGCAGAGTCCGGTGATGAGGTGACGTCCCGTGATGAGTCGGTCGCGCCGGTCGAGACGCAGGCTCGCTCCGTGCGGTGGCTCGACGCCTGGGGGATCTTCGCCCTCGTGTTGCTGGTCGGCACCGTGGGGATGGCTCTGCTCGGGCCGCTGTTCGCGCCGGAACCGGTGGGGCAGACGATCGGGCGCCCGTACGACACCGAGACCGGTGGCTGGCTCGGCACGGGTGCCGTGGGTCGCGACATCTGGTCCGAGATGCTCCACGGCGGACGCCGGATCGTCCTCGCGCCCGTCGTGATCACACTGCTCGCCACGCTCGTCGGGACCACCGTCGGTGCCCTCATGGCGGCGTCGCGATCGGCGAACCGAGTGTTGCGCGTGCTCGACGTCGTCGCCGTCCTGCCGGGACTGCTCGTGCTCCTCCTCATGCTCTACCGCTTCGGTGACAGCCTCGTCGTCGTCGGAATCGCCGTGGTGCTCGTGAGCGCTCCGTACATCGCTCGCTACATGCGGTCCGTCGCGGAACCCGTCCTCGCCTCCGATTACGTCCTGCAGGCGCGGCTCGTCGGCGAACCCCGGCTGCTCATCCTGTGGCGTCACGTGCTCCCCAATCTCACCGGCCCGGTGCTCGCCGATGCCGCGCTCCGGGTCGCCGGGACCGTGTACGTGGTCGCCGCCGCGAGCTTCCTCGGCTTCGGTCCGCCACCTCCGGCCACCGACTGGGCCGTCATGATCAACGAGGGGGCGGCGGGGGCCACCCTCAACGCCAACGCCGTCGTCGCTCCGGCCCTCGCCATCGCGGCGTTCACGGTGTCGCTCAATCTCCTCGGCGATCGGCTCGCGGCGCGATGGAGGGCGGTGTGACGGTGTCCGAGCGATCGACGAACTCTGCCGTGAGCATCTCTGCCGTCGCGGTCCCGCCGCAGGTGGCGATGCGGGTGAGCGGTCTGAACGTGACGGCGAGAACCACGGGTCGTGCCGTGCTCGACGACATCAGCGTTGCGGTCTCGCCGGGGTTGGTCACCGGGATCGTCGGCGAGTCGGGATCGGGCAAGACCACCCTGTTGCGCTCGCTGCTCGGTGCCGTGGCCCCGGGACTCGACGCGTCGGGTCGGGTCGAGTTGGTCGATGGTGAGTCGGCGACCGAACTGCTCGGTGCGTCGTCGCGACGACTCCGCTCGATCCGGTCGCACCGGATCGCGTACCTCTCGCAGGATCCGGGCCGCAGCCTCACCCCGACCATGCGGATCGCCGCCGCCATCGGCGAGCGGCTCCCGGCGGGGCTGGCGCGGGAGACCCGGCGGGCAGCCGTGCGTGAGCTGCTGTCGTCGGTCGGTCTGCCGTCCGACGACGACTTCCTGCGCCGGTATCCGTTCGCACTCTCGGGTGGGCAGGCGCAGCGTGTCGCTCTCGCACGAGCACTCGCCACCTCTCCCGACGTGCTCCTCCTCGACGAGCCGACGACAGGCCTCGACGTGGTGACCCAGGCCGACCTCCTCGACGAACTGAAACGTCAGCACGAGGCCACGCCGCGGACGACGGTGATCGTGTCGCACGATCTCGCCGTGATCGCCCAGCTCGCCGACCACGTCGTCGTGCTCCGACACGGCGAGGTCGTCGAGTCGGGACCGTGCGTCGAGACGCTCCGCCGCCCGAGCCATCTCTACACGCGCCAGCTCGTCGAGTTGTGTCCCGACCCGCTCGGCCCACAGCTCGACCGTCGCATCGGCGACGCCGCATCGGCCGACCCGTCCGACCCCGAACTCCGTGTCCGGGGGCTCGTCGCGACCCACCGTCGGCCGCGCCGAGCGCCCGTCGTGGCGGCCGACGGGCTCGACCTCGATCTCCATGCAGGTCGGTGCGTCGCCCTGGTCGGCACGTCCGGGTCGGGAAAGTCCACCATCGCCCGGGCGATCGTCGGAGCACATCGCCCCGACTCCGGTGAGATCACCGTCGACGGCACTGCGCTGTCGCCGGACCTCGATGGTCGATCATCGGCCGACCGGTGGCGCGTCCAGATGGTCCCGCAGGACCCGACGAGTTCCCTCGACCCTCGCCGTCGCGTCGGTCGAGCGGTCGGTGACGTGGTCCGGCGCGTCGGCAGCGTGTCGGCCGGTGACGACGTCGACGCGGCGGTGGCACGACTGTTCATCCAGGTCGACCTCGATCCGTCGCTCATGGAACGCCGGCCCGGAGCGCTGAGCGGTGGGGAGCGACAGCGGGTCGCGATCGCTCGTGCGTTGGCCGCCTCGCCGTCGGTCCTGCTGTGTGACGAGGTGACGTCGGCCCTCGACGTGTCGGTGCAAGCCGACGTCGTGCGGTTGCTGCGCACGCTGGTCGACGAGCAGCAGCTCGCCATGCTGTTCATCACCCACGATCTGGGGCTCGTCCACGACATCGCCGACGAGGTCGCCGTTCTCCACGAGGGCAGCGTGTGCGAGATCGGACCGGTCGACGCGGTCGCCCGCTCTCCCGAGCACCCGGTCACGCAGCGACTGCTCGCGGCCTCGCCGTCGTTGGCGAAGGAACTCGAGCACGCCGAACAGGCGGCGTCGATCACGCCCTGACGCGCTCCCGACGTCGATTCGTCACGACGGCGCGACGGCCTGCCTCCCGGGCGCCGACCCGCCGGGGGCCGGTCGAGGGGTCGCGCAGCGACCAGACTGACGGCGATGAGTCGGATCGGCGTCGCTCGCTGCCTGGTGGCCGCCGTGCTGTTCGGGGCCTCGGCGCCGCTCGCGTCGGAGCTCGCCGGGTCGATTCCTGCGTTCACGCTCGCCGGGCTCCTGTACGTCGGCGCGGCCGTGGCGGCGGCTCCGGCCACGATCCGGCATCCTCCGACCGCCCGGGCGTTCCGTGCCGAGTGGCGACCCGCCGCAGCGGCCGTGCTGATGGGCGGTGCGGTCGGGCCCGTCCTGCTCGTCGCCGGTCTCGCGCGGACCGATGCGGCATCGGCGTCGATCCTGCTGAACGCCGAACTGGCGGCGACGGTCGTCCTGGCGGCGGTGCTGTTCCGCGAGCATCTCGGTGCGCGCATGTGGCTCGCGGCCGGTTTGATCACCGTGGCGGGCGGGATGTTGACGTGGCAGCCCGGTGCGAGCCTCGATGTGGGAGCACTCCTGGTCATCGCCGCGTGCGTGGCCTGGGGCTTCGACAACGGAGTCACGGCGGCGATCGAGCAGCTCTCGGCCGAACACGTCGTGATGCTCAAGGGCGTGATCGCCGGTGGCGCCAACCTGCTGATCGGGGTGGTGGTCGCCGGATGGGGAGACACGACGTCGGCCGGTGATGTGCTCGCGGCAGTGGCCATCGGCGCCGCCGGGTACGGCCTCTCGATCACGTTGTGGGTGAAGGGCGCCCGCGATCTCGGGGCGGCTCGCGGGCAAGTCATCTTTTCCACGGCGCCGTTCATCGGAGCCGTCATCGCGTGGACGCTGCTCGGCGACGACGCAACTTCGCTCCAGCTGGTGGCGGCGGTGATCGCCGCCGTCGGCGTGGCCGTGTCGCTGCGCTCCGACCACGAGCACGACCACCGTCACCACGATGTCGAGCACGACCACGAGCACGTCCACGACGACGGCCACCACGACCACGACGGCGCCACGACGGGGCGTCACACCCACGTCCACGCTCATCGATCGGTGGCGCACGCACACGCTCACGTCCCCGACCTGCACCACCGGCACGACCACTGACTCCCCACGAGTACTGATCACGCCGCGGCCGGCCGCTCATCGAGCGCCACGACCTGGCTACGGTGCGCGGGTGGAACGATTCGAGGCGTCGGCTGTCACGCACATGCTCGTGGTGGCGGACGTCGAACGCAGTCGGGACTGGTACGTCGGTGTGCTCGACGCCGAGCTGTTCGGTGAGTACGGCGGAACGTCGGTCGTGCTCGAGTTGCTCGGGAACTGGATTCTCCTCGTCACCGGCGGAGGACCCGATGAGGGCAAACCCGAGGTGTCGCTCGCTCCGCCCAGCGACCCGGACCGGCCGTCGGCCCAGATCATCTTCCGGGTCGACGACTGCATCGGTCTCTACGAGCTGCTCTCGAGCCGGGGAGCCGACTTCCTGGCCCCGCCGCACGTTCGTGAGGGTGAGACCCGAGCATTCTTCCGCGATCCCGACGGGCATCTGTTCGAGATCTCGGAACTCACGTGACTCACCGGGCCCGACTCACCGGGTCTGACTCACCGGGCCGGACTCACCAGGTCGGGGTCACCAAGGCGGGAGCGGGTCGGGCAGTGCCGCCCAGCGGTCGGGGTGCCAGGTCTGCTCGTCGTCGTTCAGGAGCGCCTTGTCGAGCAGTCGTTCGAGGTGCGAGCGGTTCAGCTTCACGCCGATGAAGGCGATCTCCTGACGGCAGTCGCCGACGTTCTCGTCCCAGATGCTGTCGATCCACTCGACCATCAACGGATCGTTCGGCCACTCGTCGCGGGGGAGAGTCGCCCACCAGTGACCGAACGCCTCGAGGGTGAGCGCCGGCCCGGCCTGCGACCAGACGCCGGAGACGAACAGTCGACTCGCGATCCAGCACGTTCCCTTCGAGCGGACGACGTTGGGGAGACCCTGTTCGAGCAGCTCGGCGAGGCGCTGCGGATGGAACGGAACCCGGCGCCGGTACACGAAGCTCTCGATGCCGTACTTCTCGATCTCGGGTGTGTGGAACCCCTCGAGTTCCTTCGCCCACCCGGCCGAGTGCGACGCCGACTCGACGTCGTACGCCCCGGTTCCCATGACCTGATCGAGCGGCACGTCGGCATGAAGTGAGCGGAGCCGGGCGGCTCCCGGGTTGAGGTGCTGGATGAGGCCGTCGACCCGTTCGAGGTCGCGCGTGCTCGCCCGGTCGGTCTTGTTGATGATGATCACGTTGGCGAACTCGATCTGGTCGATCAGCAGGTGCGCAATCCGCCGGACGTCGTCGTCGACGGCACCGATGTCTCGATCGATGAGGCGGTCGCGCGTGCCGAGCTCGCGCAGGATCGTCTCGGCGTCGACGACGGTGACCATCGTGTCGAGCTCGGCGACGTCACCGAGGGAGACGCCGTCCTCGTCGCGGAACGCGAAGTTGGTGGCCACGGGCATCAGCGAGCCGATGCC
>JBCCTP010000069.1:0-13509 GCA_039198505.1 Actinomycetota bacterium
GATCGGCCTCAACCGACACGCCGCCGAACTCCACGGCAACACGTCCGGCAAGATGACCGCCGGCCACTGACGCCGCGGTCAGCTCGACGGAGCGTCAGACCGAATACACGTCGTACGTGACGCCCTCCGCTGTGGTCTCGCCCAACGCGACGCAGAAGGTGTTGTTGAGCCAGGCGTAGCGCTCGTCTCCGGTCTCGAACCGTGGCGAGGTGCGGATGGTCGCCGTGCCGTCGCCGTTCGGGACGCCGATGCCGGTGTACGTCACGTAGAGGTCGGCGCCGTCGTCGGTGCGCAACGAGAGCCGTACGTCGAGCGCGAACGACTTGTCGGCACGCATCGTGATCCAGTCGCCCGACGCCACGCCCTCGGGCATGCTCGCCGAGATCTGTGGACCCTCGAACGTCGCCTCGCTGACCGTGGCCACCAGCCGTGTACCGGACGGACCGGAACGGACCATCGGCCGTTCGACGTCGTTGGTCCGGGCCGAGAGCGTGCCGATGAACGTGGCGGGAAGAGCGTCGAGTGCCATGACGTGAAGGTACGTGGTGGGGCCCGACCCGGTTCAGGCCGCATCGTCCCGTCGTTGCTGGAGGAGGTCGGGCAACGCCCGCGAGTGCTCCGTGCCGTCGGGGAGGAAGACCGTGAGTTGTCGGGAGCTCGCGTCGAGCTGCAGTCGCCATCGCCCTTCGTGACATCGATGGTGGTGGTACGAGCAGAGCGGCACGAGATTGTCGAGGTCGGTGGGACCGTGCATGTCGTCCCACTCGTCGACGTGGTGGATCTCGCACCGGTCGAAGTCGGTGTCGCATTCCCCGACTGCGCACGTTCGGTACATCGACCTCAGTGCCGATCGCTGAGCCGGCGTGGCGAGGCGGCGACCCCGTCCGACGTCGAGCGGCATGCCTGCCGAATCGAGCACGACCGGGATCAGGTTCGCCTCGCAGGCGAGTCGTCGCACCGTCTCGACCGGGATCGGAGTTCCGTCGGAGTACTCCGCGATGGAGTGCTCGTGCAGGCCGTGAACCAGCGTGTCGAGGTCGGTCAGGACCTGCACCTCCGGTGGTGCCGACGATCCGGCTGACGGGGACGGCGACCTCGACCCAGTCACGAGCTGCACGAACGCATCGGCGGCCGCCTGTTCACGGCGGCGACCGACCATCTCGGGGCGTCGGGCCAGCGCAGTGGTGAGCGAGTCGAGCCGGCGCTTCACCCGCTGGTAGTCGTCGGGATGGAGGTCGGCTCGGATCCAGCCCATGCCGGTCTCGTCGTTGACCCCGTGAGACAGCTGCGCCAATTGTCGTTGGCGTTCCGAGCGCTCGAGACCGCCGTCGGCCGTCAGCTCGTCGATCACACGGCCGAGGTGGCGGGAGAACTGCGACGGCGTGGTCGAGCAGGCACGATCGGACAGCTCGTCTTCCATCGCCAGCATCTCGGCGCGAGTCGAGTCGTCGACGCGCCCCATCGCCGCCGCGAGGGCGTCGACGTGCTCGTCGGACACCCGACCCTTCTCGAGATGCCCCTCCATCGTCGGTGCGTCTCCCAGAGTCTCACCCCGGCGTCGGGTCTTCTCGGCCTCACGCCGCGACCCCTTCGACGCCCGACCGATCGTGTCGGTGACCGGCGCCGCTGCGCCGACCTCGGCCAACTCACCGAGCCGCCGTGTGATCTTGCCCTCAAGCGAGCTGAGCCGCCCGCGGAGCGTCCGGAGATCGGAGAGCGCGGCGGTGAGCGAGCCGGCCGTCGACATGTCGACGTCGAGGCCTCCTACCCGCTCGGCCAGTCGTGCGATCTCCATGCCCACCATTCTGACGAGGGGGTGTGACAGGGTCGCTGGGGGTCGTCGACGCGGACCACGAGAGAGCGGCGAGCGAGCTCAACGCCTCTTGGATCTCGCGTTCGCGCTCCGGGACTGTTGCAAACGCTGCACCCCGCAGAGAATGAATCGGTGGAGGCTCAGATACAGCTCGAGCGCGCGTTCTACTGGGGCATCGTCATCGTCGGAGACGCCGAGGACGCCGACATCGAAGAGTTGCCGGCTGGCTGGGGAGTCCGCTCGGCACGTCGTTGCGTCGCGATTCCCGTCAGACATGCCCACGACGTGGAACCCTCGGCGGTCACCGACGGCGGGTCGGGTCCGTCCTTCAAGGTCAGTGTGACGGTCGTACGTGCGGCCGGTAATGAGACGCTTCCCGCTGGTGACGCTGACACGGTGATCGAGGTTCCGTCTGGACGACTGTCCATCGTGGACGCCGACGACATCACAACCGTGGAAGTTCGGCCCGGCCGGCTCCGTATCGTCGTCGTCGTGAGTCCAGCGGAGGACGCCGAGCGCGTGGAGCTGACGCTTCGATCCCAGGCGGCACCATCGTGACCAAGGGCCCATGAAGCCGTGAGGTCGGACGAACCCGACCACTCGCAGCGAGGCTTCCGACGGATCGTTCCCGCTGCGAATCAGCGACACTGACGCGACGGCGATCGGTTGCGCCGCACACGCTCATGGACCCCGACATCGTCATCGTCGAACTCTCCGGAGCGACGTTGCCTGACATGACCAAGCTCTGCGCTGCTGCAGCGAGCGAGGGACACGACTTCGTCCAGCGGACACACGACGATTGGAACGACGGTGCGAACCGGTTCGATCGACCGCGTGAGCGGTTCCTCCTCGCTCGACATCGCACCACAACGATCGCAATGTGTGGGCTCAACGTCGACCCGTACCTCGACGACCTCAGAGTCGCTCGACTGCGACATCTCTACGTTGCTCCCGATCATCGACGTGACGGCATCGGTCAGGCGCTCGTCGACCGACTCGTCGCTGACGCCGGGCGGTCGTTCGCCCGCATCCGGCTCCGCACCACGAGGCCCGCTGCGGATGCGTTCTACGTCGCCACGGGGTGGACACGAGTCGACGAACCGTTCGCAACCCATGCGATCGAACTCGGCCCACCAGTGCCCAGCTTGGGAGTGTCAGCAGCCGACGCTCCGACCCATGCGAACGAGAGCGCACTCGATGACGTCACGAGCGCGATCGGGCCGCGGCCGACCGGCGACGCCTCCACCCGCCGACCTCTGAGACGATGAAGCCCGCTGCGGTCACGAGCCACAGAACGACCCGGATCGGATGGTCGTTGTCGAAGACCACGAACGGTCCCGAGGCGATCAGCGCGATGAAAGCGACACGCCAACCGACGCGCTCCCACGTGGAGCGCTCGTCGGGTTGCTCGGTCACGTTCTGGGTCTGACCCCGGGCGTGATCAGAAGTCTTCGTCGAAGGCGACGTCTCCTTCGACGCCGACCTGGTAGGACGAGACGGTCCGCTCGAAGAAGTTCGAGAGGCCCTGCACGTCCTGCAACTCCATGAAGCTGAACGGGTTCTTCGAGCCGAACTCGCTCGAGTAGCCGAGCGACGCGAGACGACCGTCGGCGACGAACTGCAGGTACTCGCGGGTGTCGGCGAGGCTCATGCCCTGCACACCCTCGGCGAGCACGTCTTCGGCGAACTGGTACTCGCAGTCGACCGCCTCCCGCAGCATCTGGCGGATGTCGGCCTCGAGCTGCTCGTCGAACAGCTCGGGCTCCTCGGCCCGCACCGTGTTGACGACCTCGAGCGCGAAGTTCATGTGGCACGACTCGTCGCGGAACACCCAGTTGGTCCCGTCGGCGAGACCGTTGAGCAGACCCTTCGACCGCAGGAAATACACGTACGCGAACGCGGCGAAGAAGAACAGACCCTCGATGCACGTGGCGAAGCACACCAGGTTGAGCAGGAACGACTTGCGCTGCTCGGGGGTCTCGATCTGATCGATCGACTCGATCGAGTCCATCCACTTGAAGCAGAACTCGGCCTTCGCCTTGATCGACGGGATGTTCTCGACCGCCGCGAACGCCGCCTCTCGCTCGGCCATGTCGGGGATGTAGTTGTCGAGCAGCGTGAGGTAGAACTGCACGTGCAGCGCCTCTTCGTAGAGCTGGCGCGACAGGTACATCCGGGCCTCGGGGGCGTTGATGTGCTGGTACAGGTTGAGCACCAGGTTGTTGGCCACGATCGAGTCGCCGGTGGCGAAGAAGGCCACGAGCCGCGACACCAAGTGCTTCTCGGCCGGCAGCAGCTTGCGGTCGAGATCGACCAGGTCGTCGGAGAAGTCGATCTCGTCGACGGTCCAGGTGTTCTTGATGGCGTCCTTGTACATCTCGTAGAACGCCGGGTACCGCATCGGTCGGAGCGTGAGGTCGAAACCCGGATCGAGGATGTGGTTCGGCCGGGCGGAACCGACCGGCGCGGTGGTCGCCGAGGCGACCGGATCGGCCGCCGGATCGGTGTCGGGGTAGGTGGAGATCGGGTCGATGAGTGCCATCAGTCGCACGCCTCACATGCTTCGGGGTTCTCCAGCGAGCAGGCGATGGCCTCCTCGTCGGTGAACTGCTTCTTCTCGGTCACCGGCTCACCACCGCCGGACGGACCACCGGACGGTGGTGCACCTCCCGACGGAGCGGCGGCCGTGGTCGACTTGTTGATCTTCGTGGCGGGACGGCTCCGCAGGTAGTACGTGGTCTTCAGACCCTGCTTCCACGCGTGGAGGTACATCGACGAGAGCTTGCCGATGGTGGGCGTCTCCATGAAGAGGTTGAGCGACTGGCTCTGGTCGATGAACGCACCGCGCTCGGCGGCCATGTCGATGAGCTGACGCTGGGGGATCTCCCACGCCGTGCGGTACACCTCACGCAGCTCGGCGGGGATCCGCTCGACGTCGTGGATCGAGCCCTCGGCCTTCTTGATCTCGTTGATCATCTGCTCGTCCCACAGACCCCGGGCCTGGAGCTCGCGCACCAGGTACCGGTTGATCTGCATGAACTCGCCCGAGAGCGTCTCGCGCTTGAACAGGTTGGACACCTGCGGCTCGATGCACTCGTAGCACCCCGAGATCGAGGCGATGGTCGCCGTGGGGGCGATGGCGATGAGCAGCGAGTTGCGCAGCCCGTGCTCGGCGATGCGCGACCGCAGTGCGTCCCACTCGAGCTCGGCCGGCGGCACGACCGGCGAGCCGTCGGGGCCGGTCCACAGGTCGAACTGCAGCTCGCCGGCGGCGGCGCGGGTGCCTGCGTAGGTGTCGTGCGGGCCGGACTCTTCGGCCAGATCGGTCGACGCCCACAGCGCGTGGAAGTAGATGTGGGCCGAGATCTGGCGGCTCAGCGCCTTGGCGTCGGCCGAGTCGAACGGCAGACCCATCTTGAAGAACACGTCCTGCAGACCCATGAGGCCGAGACCGACGGGACGCCACTTCGAGTTCGAGTGCTCGGCCTCGGGTGTGGGGTAGTAGTTGATGTCGATCACCCGGTCGAGGAACGGCACGACCTGGCGCACGACCCGACCGAGCCGGGCGAAGTCGAACTCGACGTTGCCGTCGCCGTCGAGGTCGCCGGCGAACGCACCGAGGTTGAGCGACCCGAGGTTGCACACCGCCGTGTTCTCCTGGTCGGTGACCTCGAGGATCTCGGTGCACAGGTTCGACAGGTGGACGACGCGGGGCGAGCCGTCGTCGTTGACCGCGCCGGTCTGGTTGCACTTCTCGTTGGAGGCGTCCTTGAAGGTCATCCACCCGTTGCCGGTCTGCGCGAGCGTGCGCATCATGCGGCTGTAGAGCGTGCGGGCCGAGACCTGCTTCTCGTAGAGGCCGTCCTCCTCGGCCTTGAGGTACTCGCGCCGGAAGTCGTCACCGAACAGGTCGGTGAGGTGCGGCACCTTCTTCGGGTCGAACAGGCTCCACTGCCAGTCCTTCTCGACCCGCTCCATGAACAGGTCGGGCACCCAGTTGGCGATGTTGAGGTTGTGCGTGCGGCGAGCGTGGTCGCCGGTGTTGTCACGCAGCTCGAGGAAGTCCTCGATGTCGGCGTGCCACGACTCGAGGTACACGCAGGCAGCACCCTTGCGACGGCCGCCCTGGTTGACCGCGGCGACCGACGAGTCGAGCGTGCGCAGCCACGGCACGATGCCGTTCGACAGGCCGTTGGTGCCGGTGATGAGCGAACCCTTCGCCCGGATGCGGTGCCACGCGACGCCGATACCGCCGGCGAACTTCGACAGCTTGGCGATGTCGGTGTACCGCTTGTAGATGCCCTCGAGGCTGTCCTCGGGTGAGTCGAGCAGGTAGCACGACGACATCTGGCTGTGCGTGGTGCCCGAGTTGAAGAGCGTGGGGCTCGACGGCAGGTACGCCAGCGACGACATCAGGTCGTAGAACTTGACGACCGAATCGACCTTCTCACCGCTGGGGTCGTCGAGCGCCTGGCCGTCGCCGGCGACCAGGCCGCACGCGACGCGAAGGAAGAAGTACTGCGGTGTCTCGATGACCTCGCGCCGCTCGGGATGGCGGAGCAGGTACCGGTCGTAGACCGTGCGGAGACCGAAGAACTCGAAGTGACGGTCGCGGTCGGAGTTGATCGCCGCGTTGAGTTCGGGGGCGTTGGCCTGCACGAAGTCGTGCACCTCGTCGGACACGAGGCCCTCGTTGTGCCCGACCGTGACCGACTCGGAGAACCACGGGATGTTCTGGTTGCGGACTTCCTTGTCGATGACCGTGGCCAGGAGCCGCGACGCGAGCTTCGAGTAGTTCGGCTCCTCGACGATGAGACCCGCCGCCGTGCGGATCGACAGCTCGTCGAGCTCGCGGGTGCTCGCACCGTCGGCGAGCGCCGAGATGGTGCGGGTGGCGACCCGCATGGCGTCGACGCCGCGCAGGCCTTCCGACGCCCGGGCGACCGCATTGACGATCTTGTTGAGGTCGACGGGTTCGACGTTGCCGTTGCGCTTGGTGACGCGCATGCCGGTCGGGCCGGCGTCGGCAGCAGCGGACGGGGTGGCCGTGTCGGCCGGAGCAGGCCGTGACGTGTCAGTGAGGGTGGGCGCCGCGGCGGCCGCGGCTTCCGAGTCGGAGGTGGATTCGTTCTCGATGAGAGTCACGGCGGTGCTCGATTCGTGTCGGCGGCGGATTCCGGGGGGATGTAATTACAGCAGTGTGATGACGGATTCTCAAGAGCAGCTCACGATTCGCGCGAATTCGTCACGAGGACCGGTCCCGGCCCACGAAACGCTGACCGCGAGGCGTGTCGAATCGCTCTCCCAGCGTGCTGACGGGCCGTCAACCGGCCCGCAGCACCCGGGCCCGTTCGCCCGGATCCGCGGGACCGGTCGACGGACCCGTGAGATGTCCCGGTGCGGCACCGAGAGCCGTCCCGCCGGGGATCGCGGCGAGATCGGCTTCGGTCAGCAACCGGGACCAGACGCGCTCGACCGACGACGACCGAGCCGACAGAATCGTCGTCTGGCCGTGCCCGTCGTGGCGCTCTGCCGTCGCCCTCCACTCCACCTGCAGGTGCTGCAGACGCCCGTCGCGGCTGCGCTGCAGGTTCTCGGTGTAGTCGAGGGTGGTCCGCCATCCGCGCGCCTCGAGCTCCCGACGGTCGGCGCCCTCGGCGGCGCCGTGTCGTCGAGCTGCGCCGATCACCCGGACCGGTCGGTCGGGCCGAACGGTGGGCTCACGATCTCGAGGGGAGCGGAAGCGGACCATGTGTCCATCGTCGACCAGCACCCTTGTGCGGAGGAAGAGGCGGAACCGTGTGATTTGGATGTGGACGGGCGGTGGACACCGTGGACCACGTGTGCATGCCGGCCGCCCACGTGTGGACGACCTGTGCGTGACCGCCATCGGTGCCCCCACGACCGCGGATAGCACTCGTCCAGCGACGTCGCACTGCGCGCGGTCAGTCGATGGTCCACGACCGAGCGTCGTGGGTGCGCCGGAGACCGAACGCGTCGACCACCTCGTCCACCGCAACCGGATCGATCGGTCGCTCGCCGCGCGGGTCGACACCGGAGACGGCCGCCTCGATCCCCGACTCCGCGGTTACAGCACCGTGATCGACGCGGAAGTCGGTCGACGATCGGACGTGTGGGTCACCCAGACGCCGCCGGGGAACGCCGAGTTCGGCCGCGAGCAGAGCGAATCCGCCATCCGGATCGGATCGCATCGACTCGTACGACACGACCGCGATCGGTCGGTCGCCGGGCCGGCGATCCTCGGCACGTTCCAGTGCGATCCGGTTCTCGACACACCAGATCACCACGTGCTCGGCGAGGGGATGCCGACCGAAGGGACCGTCGAGGGTGGCGACCGCCCGCCGGGCGAGATCGCCGAGCACGCCGACACGCCGATCGGCCACCAGCCCGCGCAACTCGGCGATCGCCGCGTTCGTCGCGAACCAGCGACCGTCCGGGCCCTCATGCCGCGCGCGTGACAGCGCCGCATCGAACGGATCACGCACGACGAGCACGGCGGGGACCTCCGGCGCCGCATCGCGCACCTCGCCGAGCAGCGCCGGACGGATGTCCTTCACGACGCGCCGCGTCATCAGACCGCGGCGCTGAAACGTGTTGACCCACGGGTCGTGCGTGCGCCCCGTGAGTGCATCGTCGATGAGCCCGCGGATCCGTGCGGGCTCGGCTCCGACCTGGAAGTGTGGGATCGGTGCCACCCGGGCGGCGAGCGACCGGTGGTGGAGCGGCTCGAAGACGAACCGAGTGGATCGGCGCCCGGCGAGCACCTCGGCGACCCACGTGGTCCCGCTGCGAGCGCTGCCGGTCACGTAGACGGCTCGTCGGGCCGTGTGGAGCGGATCGACGACCTGCAGCCCTCGACGTCGCACCGCGCGTGCCAGGTCGCTGCGAGATGGCACCGCCCGGTCGTCGTCCACCCGTCAGATTCTGATGGTCACAGCGAGCCCGCCACGGCGTCCAGCTCGTCGAGGCAGGCCAGCGCCGCGTCCTGGAACGCGGGGTCGTTCGGGTCGAGCGCATCGGCGTACGTCTCGCCCGACGGGTCGGCGAGGATGTCGGCCTCGGTCAACTCGGGGACGTCGAGTCCGTTGTCGCGCAGGCAGTCGAACAGCGAGACGATGACCGCCAACTGCCCTTCACCGGCCGGCGGGAAGAAGTCGGCGTCGGCGTTGTCGGAGCACGATCCACCCTCGTCGGGCACCTCGAGATCGATGAGGTATCGGTTCACCACGTCCTCGACGCAGTCGATGGTGCCGTACGCCGTGTGGCCCTCGGCCTCGACGGTGTAGAGCACCGCTGTGGCGAGGAATTCGCTCAGCTCGATCGACCACTCGTACGGCGTGGCGGGGTCGCCGGTGTTGCCGAGCACGAGCAGCGGCGGTGCGTCGGCGGCCGGATCGAGGAGCAGCGAGTCGATCGCGTCGGGGGCACCGAGGCATCCGGTGGTGGCGCGCTGGAAGTCGCTGAAGAACTCGGACTGCGCCGCGGTCTCGTCGGCCTGGGCGCGGATCTCGTCGACGGGCGGGCGGTTCGGGTCGTCGGCGCAATTGATGAAGAAGCCCGAGGTCGACGAGTTGTCGTACGACCCGTCGGGCTGACGACCGACGAGCGCGTCGCCGAGCACCTGGAGCAGCGTGCCGTCCTGCTGCACCTCGGCGACGAACAGCGCCTGCGCCAGGAACGGCCACGTGTCCTTGCTGTAGAGCGAGGCGGCGATGCCGAGGTCGAGCTCGCCGGGGGTCAGCACTCGGTCGCCGTCGTCGGTCGGGAACGACCCGACCTCGGCGAGCTCTTCGCGCAGCCCCTCGATCACGTCGAGGGTCGGACCGAGTTCCTGCAGCTCGCAGTCGGGGTCGGCGTCGCACTCGGTCGCGAAGTTGCGCAGTGCTCGGTCGAAGCCCATGGCCTGCACCCGATCGAGTTCGGCGAAATCGTCGGTCGGCGCGACCGCGGCGTCGAGCACGAGCGCGCGGACGTTCTCGGGGAAGAGTGCGGCGTACGTGGCGCCCAGTCGCGTGCCGTACGAGTACCCGACGTACGTGAGGCCGTCGTCGCCGAGGGCCTCACGGATCAGGTCGAGGTCGCGGGCGGCGTTGTTCGTGCCGACGAACGGGGCCAGCTCGAGGGTCTCATCGGTGCACTCGTCGGGCTGGGCGAGCGCGTCGTCGACCAGCTCCTGCCAGCCGGCGTCGTCACCCTCGGCGAGCAGTGTGACGTTGTCGTCGATGTCGATCACGCAGTCGAGCCCTGTCGACAGCCCGACCCCACGGGGATCGAACGACACGATGTCGAACCGCTCCTGCACCTCGGCCGGGATGATCACGGCCAGCTGGGCGACGAAGTCGACACCCGACCCACCGGGGCCACCCGGGTTGGCGAGCAGCGACCCGATCTGACGATCGCCCGACGCGGTGTCGAGCCGCGACAACCGGATGGAGATCGTCTCGCCCTCGGGGTCGCCGTGATCGCGCGGAACCTCGAGGGTGGCGCACTCGGTGGGGAGCGCGACGACGTCGGTTCCGCACGGGGTCCAGTCGAGGGCATCGGCAGCGCCGGTGCTGTCGGACGTCTCACCGTCGTCCGCCGCATCGTTGCCCGAGTCGGTGCCGGTGTCGGCGCTCGTGGCGGCCGCGTCGTCGGTGTCAGCCGCGTCGGCGACGGCGGTGTCGCTCGACTCGCTCGTGACGTCGGAATCGCCCGCGCACGCGGCGCCGACTCCGACGGCGACGACGACAGCGGCAGCCCGGAAGCGACGCCCGTTCACCGGCCGCACGATATCCCCGGCACCCGAGCCGACCCGGTCAGTCGATCGAACGCGTGGAGCGGCCTCGCGACGTCCGACGGAATCTTGACGGGAGCGACGGATCCGATCGACCCACCTCGATGTCCAAGTATCAGCGGGCGCTGATCGCGCTCTCCTCTGACAGCGGGCACCGACACCACCGGCACCGAAAGGCCACCCATGCTCTCGAACTCCGAACCCGAACTGACCGGCTCCGAGCGCGCGAAGACCTCGCGGGCGATGCGCGAGTTGGCGACCGAGGCGGGACGTCTCCGCCCGCACGCGCTGACGCGTGGCAACGACGAGGAGGCGGACCACTACCCGGCCGTCCCCGCCAACTTCACCAAGGGACTCGCTCACGACGACTACGGCATCGTCGCCGACGCCCTCGACTACCAGCGCTTCATGCGTGCGACCAACGCTCACGAGAGTGGCCTGTTCGACAGCGACGTCGACACGGCGAAGACCCGCGGGTCGGGCCCCGACGTGATCGTGACGCCCGACGGCGAGGACCCGGCACCGCCGAGTTGGCGGGGATGGGAGAGTCCGCGAGCGGGCCTCTGCTTCGACCTCGAGGGTCCCGACGCCGGCGCGGTCGGAATGGCACCGTCGCCGCGACTCTCGTCGAGCGAACTCGCCGCCGAGATGGCCGAGGTCTACGGAATGGCGCTGCTGCGCGATGTCCCGTTCACCGCGTGGGACGAGGCGTCCCCGTCCACCATCGACGGCGGGACACCGCAGCGCACGCCCGGCCAGATCGTGGGAGACCTCAACTCGATGCCGTTCTTCACCGGGACCGATCGACGCTCGTCGACGCCGCAGTTCAGCAACGGATCGGGGATGAACTCGTTCGAGCGTTCGCGTCGGGCGGCGCGCACCGGCGGTGATGTCGACGGCGCGGTGGAGACGTCGAACCTCTTCCGCGGATCGACCCCCGGCGCGCTGCGCGGGCCGTACATCTCGCAGTTCCTGATGGCCGGCAACGACGGTCGGACCGGACCGCAGGGTGGAATCCCGAGCTACCCGGCGAAGGGGACGGACTTCGATGCCGAAGACGGGTACATCGTGTTCGGAACCCAGATCATCGACCAGCGCGTGATGGTCGCGGCGACCGGGCTCGACCACATGACCGACTGGGCGTCGTGGCTCGACGTGCAGCGCGGCTACGACCTGCGAGGCCTCGATCGCTTCGAGCCGGAGCGTCGTTTCATCACCACGCCGCGCGACCTGGCGACATACGTCCACTTCGATGCGCTGTACCAGGCCTACCTCAACGCGTGTCTCCTGCTGCTGGGCGCCGGAGCGTCGTTCGACTCCGGGATGCCGGAACCGAGCGCCACCGGCTCGCGCACCCCGTTCGCCACGTTCGGCGGACCGCACGTGCTCACGCTGGTCACCGAGATCGCGACGCGCTGCCTGAAGGCGGTGCGGCGCCAGAAGTTCAACTTCCATCGTCGGGCTCGGCCCGAAGCGATCGGCGGCCGGGTGACGCTCGCGGCCAACTTCGTGGACGGCGTTGATGCGGACCAGCCCGAGAGTCCTCTGGGTCCCGCGGCGGCGGATGTGACGCGACTCCTCGACGAGTTGCCGTCGGCCCTGCTCGACGCGATCTCGACGCACAACGCAGCTCAGAACGACGCGGCGGTCCACGCTCAGCGGCAGATCGACGTCTCGGGCTTCACGCCGCCCGTCGGCCTGCCGACCATCGAGTCCGCCAACCACCTGCTGCCGATGGCGTTCCCCGAGGGGTCGCCGATGCACCCGGCGTACGGAGCGGGCCACGCCACCGTCGCCGGCGGGTGCGTCACGGTGTTGAAGGCCTTCTTCGAGATGTTCGACGCCGACGGCGAGAAGCCGCTGAGGCTCAGCGGCGCGCTGGCGGACGACCACTACTTCGAGGTGTCGGCCGACGGTTCCAAGCTCGTGAACCGGACCGGCGAGACGCTCACGATCCAGGGTGAGCTCGACAAGCTCGCCGCCAACATCTCGATCGGTCGCAACATGGCCGGCGTCCACTACTACTCCGACTACTTCGACTCGCTCCGCATGGGCGAACGCGTCGCGGTCGGGATGCTGATGGAGCAGCTGCCGCTCTATGGCGAACCCGTCTCGATGAGCTTCACCAGCTTCGACGGCGACTTCATCGAGATCGCCGGCGAGCCCGAGAGCCTCCCGACGCTCTCGGTGCGCAACGCCGACGGCGAGCGCGTCGACGCCGACGACTGGTGGCTGCGCCACGCCTACGGCGAGGACGCCGCCCACTGACGTACCCCACCCGTCGGGCGGGCACGTGGGCCGAACCTCACGTGTCCGCTCGACGTCGGCCGCCGACCGGCCGTGCGAGAAAACGAACGGCGAGAGCCGTCGCCCGATGCGAGAACATCGAGCGGTGATCCGTCGCCTCGAACCAGCCGACGTCGAGCGACTGAAGCGGCTCCGGCTGGCCGCCCTGCTCGACGCTCCGAGTGCCTTCGGATCGAGCCACGAGCGAGAGGTCGCGTTCGCCGACGACGAGTGGAGGTGGCGTCTCCGTCCCGAGGGTCATCCCACCTTCGTCTGGGGCGATGCGACCAGCTCCGACGGGATGGTGGTCGCGGTCCGACACAGCGACGAGCCCGACATCGTCCACCTGAACGCCATGTGGGTGCGTCCGTCCGCCCGTCGTCGAGGGGTCGGGGATGCGCTGGTGGCCCACGTGGTGACCTGGGCCGCGGAGCGATCGGCGACCCTGGTCCGACTCCACGTCACCGCCGGGAACGAACCCGCCGAGCGGCTGTACCGCCGGCACGGGTTCGCCCCGACGGGCGTCACCGAAACGCGCGACCGCGACGGTGCCACCGAGATCGAGATGGAGGTGGCCAGCGGCCGCGACCGATGACGTCGCAGACGGGCACGC
>JBCCTP010000070.1:0-13250 GCA_039198505.1 Actinomycetota bacterium
CATGCGCCGAGCACCGTCTCACCCGGATTCGCCACCACGTACCGGCCGCATCGCTTGGCGTGGTCGGACAGCGTCGTCCACACGGCGTACGGCAGACACCGGTGGATGCTCTCGCTGCGGAACCACGGCGCGGAGTACTCGATGTTCGGCAGCGCCCGCACGTGATCGGAGAGATTGGGCGTGCCGCTGTGCCAGGCCCGGTTGTCGCGGATGATCGCGGATCCCGCGGGTGCCGGGCACACGGTCGACCACTTCATCCACTGCGGCTCGTCGACGACGTTGGGGATCGGGTCCATCCACCGCTGCGAGCCGGGGATCTGACGGATCGGGCCGTTCTCCCACGTGAGGTCGACCATGGCGAAGTTGATCGTGACGACGCTCGCCGGCAGCTGGCGCATCGTGAGCCCGCCGACGGGGTCGTGTGGCTCGGCCCACAGGTTGTCGGAGTGGAGACCCTGACACTCGATCGCACCCGGCAACGCGAGGTCGCCCCCGCCTCCGCCGCACACGTACGTGTCGGAGCCGAAGATCTCGGTGAGGATCGGGGTCGTGGTCGGCAGGTCGATCACGTTCGCCCAGGCCGGCTCGTGCAACCGATGGCGCGAGCCCGACGTCGCCCCGAACGAATAGCGATGGGGGAGCCCGCCGGCGCCCCCGCCCGCCTCGCCGAGCGGATCGGCGTCGAGAATCTCGTCGATCACCCGCTCGGTCGCCTCGCGCAACGCGTCGAACCGCTCGCCCGTCAGCGCGTCGCGCACGACGACGAACCCGTCGCGATGGAAGATCTCGGTCGCCCGCTCGATCTCGTGCGGCTCGCAGACCTCGAGATCGGGGATGCCGTTGTGCCCACGGAGCTGCTCGCGCAGGGCGACCACGTTCGGGTCGTCGGGTCGACGCTCCCATCCGACGCACGTGGGATCGCCCGCGGCGAGGTTGCGGTGCTCGGGTGTGGTCTCGATCGACGGGTCGATCTCATCGGCGTAGATGCCGGCCCGGTTGTCGTTGGTGGCGGCGAGGACCGGCCGGATCACACGACCGTTGGGCGGGATCTCGTGGAACCAGCCCCGTCGCCGCACGCCGTCAGCTTGACACGGATCCGTGGCCCAGGCGACTGCCCCACCGCTCGACGACGACCACGACGGTCACGCCGACGACAAAAAGCACCACGGCGAGACCGACGTCGCCGTCGGGGGCCGAGAGCGTGGTGGTGTGCGTGCCGTTCGGCCACGGCCACAGCACGCGGGTCGACCCGAGCATGAGCCCGATCATCGCGGCGAGAACGAGATCGCGGTATCGGTCGAGCAGCCAGCTCAGCAGCGTCGAGAACAACCCGAGTCCGACGACGCAGCCGAGAGCGACGGCCAGCAGCGCCGCGATGTCGCGGTCGTTGATGGCACCGAGGAACTCGGTGTACATCCCGATCATCACCAGGATGAACGAGCCAGAGATGCCCGGCAGGATCATGGCGCAGATCGCCAGCGCCCCGGAGAGGAAGAAGATCCACAGCGGCTGCGTGACAGCCTCACTGGCGTCGTCGGCGACCTCGGTGTCGGACCGCAGACCCAGCAGGGCGAACATCACGGCGCCGACTCCGACGGCGATCGCCACGATGGTCCCGTCGATGTGGCTCAGCATGCGGATCGCCACGTAGAGCGTGCCGACGACGAGGCCGAGGAAGAGCGCCGCCATGGCGATGGCCTCCTCGTCGAGCAGCCGCTCGATGACCGACGACAGCGCCGCGATCGCCCCGAGCACCCCGACGAGCAGCGCGATGAGCCACAGCCACTCGACCGAGCCGAGCCGGCTGCGGAACGATGTGATGTCACCCGTGACGAGGCTCTTCAGTGCGGCAGCGCCGGTCTTGATGTTGGTGATGAGCCGGTCGTAGATGCCGACCACCAGCGCCACCGTGCCACCGGAGACGCCGGGCACGATGTCGGCGGCACCCATGGCGGCTCCACGGGCGACCTGCGCGGCCAGGAGGGTCGGGCCGACCTTGGCGTCCTCGCCGCCCACAGGTGGCTCGTGGACCGCTTCCGCCTGCTCCGTCACGGCCGACGAGGTTACTGGCGCGGGCCGCCCGCCGACCGGCGCCAGCGAATCCACACGCTCAGGCCGGGTGCCGGCGCTCAGCCGACCGGGACGGCGATCTCGACCGCGAGGACCTGTGACATCGCCGCCCGGAGCGCCGACGTGGGGTCGTCGACCGTCCCCTGACTCCGCCATGCGACCACCCGATCCGGCCGCACCAGCACGCACCCGTCGTCACCGACCTCACGTCGGCGGATCCAGTGACCGAACGCGTCTTTGACGGGGCATCCCAGCGACACCATCACGACGGCGACGTCGACGCCGAGCTCGTCGGACACGCGCTCAGCCGCGTCGATCCAGGACGAGCCGTCGGCGCCCACGATGAGTGTGAAGCGGTCGTAGGCGCAGAGGTCGAGCGTCGACACGTACTCGGTCCCGACGGTCAACCACACGTGGGGGAGCGGACTGCCCGGTCGAGTCGTCGGCGTGTGGTGCAGCTCTGGATCGTGTGGGGCCGGCGTCGGATCGGTGCCGTCGGGGACGACCGCCGCCGAGGCGGAGCTCTGGCCGAGCTCGACCCCGTGTGCGTTGAACTGACCGTCCTGCAGATCGAGCGCGTCGAGCAGCGCCTCTCGTTCGGGCCCTCCCTCGGGCCCGAACAGCGCGTCGAGACGGGCGTCGACCTGGTCGGGCGTCATGTCGGGGGTGAGGCCGAGCACCCCGAACCACTGGGCCATCTCGTCGACGCTCCGGTTCGCCCGATCGACGATCTGGCGTCCGACCGGACGTCGTTCGTCGTCGTACGTGTCGAGCAGCGCATCGCTCGCCCGGCCGCTCACGACGAGCGACAGTTTCCACGCGAGGTTGAACGCGTCCTGCATCGACGTGTTGCTGCCGAGACCGTTCGCCGGAGGGTGGCGATGTGCTGCGTCCCCGGCGATGAACAGGCGCCCTCTCCGGTACTGGGTGGCGAGGACGTGCTGGAACTCCCACGGGCTCACGTTCTTGATCGTGAACGGGACGTCGTCGGTGCCGATCGCCGCCCGGACGCTGTCGGCGACGAGCGCCTCGTCGAGATCGTGCTCGGCGAGGTGGGGTCGCATGAAGATCGTGCTCCACTCGTCGAACGGTTCGATGCACGTCCACACGCTCACGAAATCCTCGCTGCCGGGAGTCACCGTGACGAACAGCGCGCCGGGCCGGTGGGCCGTGAACTCGGTGAGGTCGGCCTCGATCCAGACCGTGATGGCGTGGCCCTTCGCGGTGTCGCCCTCCCATTCGAAGCCGCCGTCGCGTCCGACGACGGTGCGGGCGCCGTCGCAGCCCACCGCGTACCGCGCATCGACCGCGAAGGCGGGGCTGCCGTCCCGCGGGCGCACGATGGCTCGGACCCCGTCGTCGGTCTGGCGGACCTCGACGACTTCGTGGTGAAGGCGGATGTCGGCGCCCAGTTCGCGCGCCCGGCCGAGCAGGAACGGCTCCAGCACGTGCTGGGGGATGTTGCACATGGCCGACGGGCTGGCCGCCCGATAGTCGCCGATGCGGTCGTCGCCGGTGCCCCACGTCATCTTCCGCGACAGTTCTCGTCCGGCGAACGACGTGGCGAAGACCTGGGTGCCCATCTGCTCGTGCGAGAGCGCTCGCGCCTGCACCTGCTCCTCGATCCCGAGCAACCGGAGGATCTCGACGGCGCGCTGATTGGTGATGTGGGCGCGCGGCGAGTTCGCAGTCCCGTACTTGGTGACCGTGAGCGCATCGACGCCGAGGAGCGCGAGCAGTGCCGACATGGTGAGTCCGGCCGGTCCGGCCCCCACGACGAGCACGTCGGTCTCGATCACGTCCATGTCCGCGCCATCGACGTCCCGGGCGCTCGGGCTGATGTGGCCGGCCCCGATCTCGCTCTCCTCGATCGTCCCCATGATGTCCACCTCACTTCGCTGGTCGAATGACCAGTCGATTGTGCGAGAGGAATCCTTGCTTGTCAAGTGACCAGTCAGGAGGGTCAACTGCCGGTGAACAGCCGCAGCACCAGGTCGACGTGGGCGTCGATCACGGCGGGGTCGCTCGGATCGTGTCCGGTGAGGCGGCGGCACTCGGGGGCGACGCTGAAGATCAGCGACGATGCGCCGGCGATGGCGTAGTACCTCGTGGCGGCGTGGACGCCCGCACTGTCGTCGACGTCGAGGAACTGAGCGAACCGGGGTGCGAGATGGTGGTCGACGAGCCAGCGCATGCGGTCGTCGTCGTGGCGGCCGGCGTCGACGATGAAGTGGAAGACCTCGGGGTGCGCGGCGTTGGCCTCGACGAACCCGCGCAGGACCTCCCGTCCGTCCCGGCGCGCTTCTCCCGACGGCGCGACGTCGTCGAACGCGGGCCCGAGGATGCCGAAGACGTGGTCGGCCGCTGCCCGCCACAGCTCCTCCTTGGTCGGGAAGTGGTAGGTGGCCAGCCCCTGCGTGGTGTCCGCTCGTGCGGCGATCAGGCGGGTGCTCGCACCGTCGAAGCCCCGTTCGGCGAACACGGCGACCGCCGCCTCGACGATGCGTGTTCGCGTTTGTTCCCGTTGCTCGGCTCGGGTCATGGCCCAACGTTACTGGTCGGTTGACAAGGGAACCGTGAGGCGACACGATCCACCCATGCCGAGCCGCATCGAACCCCCGTCCGACGACCGCCTCGCCGAGCACGCGGAGGTCTGGGCCGGGTACGAGCAGGTGATGGGGTTCGTGCCCGAGACGTCGCTGACGATGACGCGGGTTCCGGGCCTTCTCGACCGATACGTCGCACTCGCTCTCACCGTGGTCGGGAGCGGGCTGATCTCCCAGGAGCTGGCTCAGCTGGTCGCCCACGTGACGAGCAGCGCGTCGGGCTGTCGCTACTGCCAGGCGCACACCGTCGCCCACGCCGAGAAGCTCGGCGTCGCTCCGGAGAAGCTGGCCGATCTGTGGGACGTCGACGAGAGCGAACACTTCGACGATGCGGAGCGGGCCGCGCTCCGGCTCGCGTTCCGCGCCGGGCAGCACCCCAATGGCGTCGAGGACGCGGACATCGATGCGTGCCGAGCGCACTTCGACGACGACCAGATCACGGCGATCATCGCCGTGTGCGCGTTGTTCGGATTCCTCAACCGGTGGAACGACAGCCTGGCGAGCACGCTCGAGCCCGCGCCGCTCGCCGCGGCCGAGCGCTACCTCGGCCCTCGTGGGTGGGACGCCGGCAAGCACGCCCCGTGACGCGCGATCCAGGTCGCTGCGGGTTCGGTCGCGCGGTCAGGCGGACACCGGTTCGGTCCGCGTGAGGTCGTCGGCGCGCAGCATCTGCTCGCACAGCGCGTCGAGTGCGGCCACGCGGGCCACCGGGTCGCGATCGCCGACCGCCAGGTTGGTGAGCTCGTCGGGGTCGTGGTCGAGGTCGTAGAGCATCTCGAATCCGTCGCTGTCGCGGGTGTACCGGTGTCCGTCGGTCAGCGTGGTCCGCGTCTTCAGCGGGAACGGTGCGCCCGCAGCGGCGTTCGGGAAGTCCTCCTCGACCAGGACCGCCGACCGCACCTCGGCGGCGTGGTCGTCGAGGATCGGCGTGAGGCTGACGCCCTGCATGCCCTGGTGCTCGTCGACGCCGCACAGGTCGAGCAGCGTGTGGGGGAGGTCGATACTGGCCGCCAGCGACCGGGTCCGACCGGCCGTGCGGCCCGGCGCGCTGATGATCATCGGCACGCGCAGGCACCCCTGGAAGTGCATGAGCAGCTTCAGGATGAGGCCGTGGTCGCCCATCATGTCGCCGTGGTCGCTGGTGAAGACGACGATCGTGTCGTCGGTGGCGCCGAGTCGATCGAGGGTGGCCATGATCCGTCCGATCCCCTCGTCGATGTACTCGATCATCCCGTAGGTGATCGCGATCGCGGCCCGCGCCTGCTCGGCGCTGGGCGCGAACGGTGAGACCCATCCTCGGCGGCCGGGGCGCAGCGAGCGGATCAGATCGAGGTGCGCCGGCCACCCCTCGCCGGGGTCGTCGAACGTGGACGGCAGGTCGATGTCGTCGGGATCGTGGCGGCGGAACCACGGCTCGGGAGGTGACATCGGGTGGTGCGGGTCGGGGAACGAGCACCACGCCATCCACGGCGTGTCGTCGGCCTCGGCGCGTTCGATGAAGTCGATCGTCCGCTCGGTCACGTAGTTCGTCGAGTGGATCTCCTCGGGGTACGGCGCCGGACGGAGCTGCCACCACCCCGCTCGGTGCGCGGCCTCGTCGACGGTCGGGTCGAGGCCGCTGCGCAGGACCTCGTGGGGGATCCCCTGCTCGCGCGCCCACTGGTAGTGGTGCGCACCGACCTGTGCGCCGTGCCCGAGTGTGAGGTGGATCTCGCCGAAGCCGTAGAAGTCGTCGGGTGCCACGACCTCGCCGCGCTCGTACCGCTCGTCGTGCTCGATCGTGTCCCAGCCCTCGGGGAACGGCGAGTGTCGACCGACCGGCTGGCCGAGATCGACGACCGCGTTGCGACTCTCGCCGTGTTGGAGGTGTGACTTGCCGATCAACCCCGTCCGCCACCCGGCGTCGCGCAACTGCGACACGAAGGTGGTCTCGGTCGGTTCGAGCGACCGGTCGTTGAAGATCACCCCGTGGGCCGACGGCATCCGGCCGGTCATGAGCGTCGACCGGTTCGGCATGCAGATCGGATTGTTGACGTACGCCCGGTCGAACACGGTGCCGCCGGCGGCGATCGCGTCGATGTTCGGCGTTCGCACGACCTGGTTGCCGGCGATGCCGAGATGATCGGCCCGCATCTGGTCGCAGATGAAGAACAGGATGTTCGGACGGGTCACGCTCCACTCCTCACTCGGGTCCCCACGATCCGGCCGAGCGCTCCGTCGAGGCCCCTGGGGCCCGGCGACGTGCTCGACTCGGATCGCCACGCCACATGTTGGTCGGGGCGGACGAGGAGCGCGCCGTCCTGCTGCAGTTCGCACGTGGCGGTCCAGTCGGAGATCGGCGACGCATCGACACCGATCCTGATGTGGCGGACCGGAGCGTCGGCGTCGTGCGCGGCGGCTGCCCAGTCGTCGTGTGCGCCGACGCTGAGCAGCGTCAGCGCGCCCGCTTCGACGAGGTCGAGCGTGGATCGGCCGTCGTCGAGCCAGGCGTGCGGGAGACGGGCCCCGACGGCGGCGTGCGGCTCGAACTCGCTCGGGTCGTCGCTCGGCGGGGGTGGTGCACCGTCACGGGCGAGTGCGCCGTCGTCGTAGCAGTAGCCGAGTTGCAGCCCGAGCATGTCGAAGTGCGTCTGCTGCTCCCGGACCGCCGTGGCGATGGGCTCCTGACGCCCCGGGTCGGCGAGTGTGGCGAGCAACGCCTCGGTGGTCGGGGCCGACGGGATCCCGAGTGCCTCGATGAGGGTCACCATCTTGAACGCGTTCGTGGTGCTCTGCTCGCAGTTGGCGCCGGCGACGGGTCGACGCTCGGTCTCGTAGGTGTCGAGGATCGACGGTTCGGCCCACCCGTCGGCCACGGCGCCGAGTCTCCAGACGAGACCGTGAGCGTCGGCGACGCCGGTGTTGAGTCCGAGCCCGCCGGTGGGCGGGAAGCGGTGCGCCGCGTCGCCCAGCAGGAAGATTCGGTCGCTGCGCATTCGCTCGGACACCTGCGCGCTCATGTGCCAACAGCCGACGTCGATGACCTCGATGTCGAGATCGTCATCACCGACCGCTCGGCGGACGATGCCGGCGCTCCGCTCGTGGTCGTAGTCGTCGACCGTCTCCTCCGTGGGGTCGTAGGCCGTCATGAAGACCCACTCGTGGTCGATGTCGTGAGCGATGAACGTGCCGCTCGCGGCGGGGTCCATCACGAAGTGGAGGACACCCGGGCGATCGGCGATGAGCGACCGCAGATCGGTGGTCGCGACGTGGATGGCGATGAAGCTCTGGATGCTCGGCGGGCCGATCATCTCGATGCCGAGCGACTTGCGGATCCGACTGCCGGCGCCGTCGGCGGCGAGCACGTACCGCGAGCGCACGGTGAACTCCTCGCCGGTGTCGAGCGAGCGGAGCGTCGACGTGACGCCGTCGTCGTCCTGCCCGCTGCACTGCCACTCGCAGCGGTACCGCAGATCGACGGTGGGCGACGTCGCCGCGTCTGCGGCGAGGATCGGCTCGAGTCGGTGCTGTGAGATGTTGCGGAGCGGCGTCGGTGTGAACGCGAGCACCTCGTCGCCCTGTCGCTCGAACGGGAGTCGGCCGATGAGCTGTCCGTTCAGCCGGGTGACGAAGTTGACGTGTCCGTGGTCAACGGGCGCGTGGGCGATCGCGTCGATCGCCTCCATGTCGAGGCCGGCCTGGCGGAAGATCTCGAGGGTGCGCGCGTTCACCACGTGTGCGGCGGGGTGGCGGAGCGGGCCGTCGCGCCGCTCGGCGACGAGGCAGGGGCGGCCGTCGTGGGCGAGCAGGTGGGCCGCGGTCAGGCCGACCGGTCCGGCGCCGACGATCAAGTACGGGATCTCGATGATGGTCATTCAGATCAACCCCTCGTAGCTGCCGCCGTCGAGCTGCAGGTTCTGGCCGGAGATGAAGCCGGCCTGCGCGCTGCACAGGAACGCGCAGGCGTCGCCGAACTCGCTCGGCTCGCCGAGTCGACGCGCGGCGATGGTGGACTTCATGTGGTCGTAGGCCTCGTCGACCGTGATGCCGCCGAGCTTGCTGTGGAGCTCGGCCATCTGCTGCTGACGAGACGTGTCGAATCGCTCGGGCAGCAGGTTGTTGATGGTCACGTTGTGTGCGGCGACGTCCTTCGACAGCGCCTTGCACACCGACGTCAGACCGGCTCGCGCGCCCGTGGAGAGTCCCATCGCCGAGCGCGGCGACTTCACCATGGCCGAGGTGATGTTGACGATGCGACCGAACTGCCGCTCGGCCATGCCGTCCACCACGAGCCGGATCATCGCGAGCGGGGCCAGCATGTTGGCGTCGACCGCCTCGATCCACTGATCGCGCTCCCAGTCGGCGAACCGTCCGGGCGGCGGGCCGCTGTTGTTGTTGACGAGGACGTCCGGCTCGGGGCACGCGTCGAGCAGAGCCCGACGGGTCGCGTCGTCGCCGATGTCGCCGGCGACCGCCGTGACGGAGACGTCGTGTTCCTCTCTGAGTCGGGTTCGCGCCGTGTCGAGTGCGTCGGGGTCGCGCCCGTTGATGACCAGGTGAGCGCCTTCGCGGGCGAGCGAGTCGGCGCAGGCGTAGCCGAGGCCACGGCTCGACGCGCACACGATGGCGCGTCGGCCGTCGAGTCCGAGGTGCACGGGCTCAGGCCGGCTCGGGGGAGCGGAGTCGGTCGGCGAGCTGCGCCGACCAGTCGGCCAGCGGCTGGAACTCCGGTTGATCCTCGATCTTCGATCGCGTGGTCGCCTCGATCTCGTCGTCGGAGTCGGCCAGCTCGAGGGTGTCGGCGTACGGCTGCGCGACGTGGAACGGCGAGTCTACGAAGCACTCGAGACCATTGCCCTCGGGGTCGGTGAAGTAGAGCGACCAGGCGTTGCCGTGCGAGATCGGGATGACGCCCTCGACGCCCGCCTCGTCGAGCCGGGCCCCGATGACACGCAGGTCGTCGAGCGAGCCGGTGCGGAACGCCAGGTGATCGGCCATGACGAACTGGTGCTCGCCGGTGGGCATGCCGCTCACGAACACGATCTGGTGATGTTCGGTCGGGTCCTGGGAGATGAACGCCATCTCCCCGTCGGGTCCCGCTTGGCCGCGGTTGGTGACACGGAATCCGAGCACGCCGCAGTAGAAGTCGAGCATCGCGTCGAGATCGCGTACGGCGACGGTGGTGTGGCTGAGCGTGAGTGGTGGTGGGGATGTGGTGTCGGTGGTCGGCATCGGTCCTCCTCGTTCGAAGATGAGGGTCAGAAATGAGAAGATATTCAATATTGAAGAGTTTGTCAATCCTGGTGTAGTCTGAGTCCATGAGCGCAACCGCCGCCGATGCGCCGGCCACCCCGACGCGGGGGTTCAAGAAGAAGGAGCGCACCCGTCGCCAACTCGTGGCGGCGGCGATCGAGGTCATCGCCGAGCGGGGCGAGTCGTTCACCGCCAGCGACGTGACCGAGCGAGCCGGGATGTCGAACGGGACCTTCTACAACTACTTCGAGGATCGCGAGGCGCTCGTCGACGCCGTCGTCCCCGAGGTCGTCGGAGGTTTCGCGCAGGCGAGTGATGCCCTCGTCGACGAGACCGACCCCGCCCTGCGGTTCGCCACCATCACGGCGCGGGCGCTCCACCGCGCCGAACGCTGGCCGGAGGACACGCGGGCGCTGCTCCGCCTCGACGCTGCACAGCGGCTGATCGCCGACGGAGCGCCCACCGAGTACCTGCGTGCCGATCTGATCCGCGGGACCGAGAGCGGGCGATTCAGCGCCGACGTCGACGAGGTCGCGGCCGACGTGGTGATCGGATCGATCCTCTTCGCCTTCCGGCGCATGGTGAGCGAACCGGTGGAACACGATTACGTGCTCAGGATCGTGACCCAACTCCTGCGTTCGCTCGGACTCGAGCCCGCCGAGGCTGCGTCGGTGGCTCACGACGCAGTCGCAGCGTCGGCCCAGCTCGACGTCGACTGATCAACGGGTGTCGTCGACGAGACGCTTGCCCAGGCTGATCACCTCGTCGCGGGTGTACCCCAGCCGCTCGTAGAAGGCGGTGGCACCGACGTTCGACGTGCGGATCTGCAGGTTGATCTTGGGGCAGCCGGCGTCGGCGAGTGCGTGCTCGGCGCGCTCCATCAGCAGTCTGCCGATGCCGGCGTCCTGCGCGTCGGGCTCGACAGCGAGGTAGTTGATCCACCCTCGGTGACCGTCGTAGCCCGCCATCACCGTGCCGAGCACGTGGCCGCGATCGCCGCTGGCGGCGTCGCTGCGGCCGTCCTCCGCGACGAAGAACATCCCGTCGTCGACCGCCAGCTTGCGGTCGATGTCGCGATCGGGATCGTTCCACGGACGGACGAGATCGCACCGTCGCCACAGATCGATCACGAACGGTCGGTCTCGCTCCTCGAACGTCCGGATCGCCGGCAGCGCCATGGGGTCACACCTGCTGGCCGACGGCCGTCGTGTCGAGGTCCGCGTTCGTCGCAGCGAAGAACTGGATGATGAGCGCGAGCCAGACGAGGGCGAGCACCGCGAGAAGAGCCCCGGCCAGCACGACCGGCGCCGGGCGGACCGCGGTGACGGCGACGGCGAGAACGGCTCCGACGTCGAGCGTCAGCGGCATTCGCGCCAGCAGGTGACCGGGGTAGTCACCCGGGTCGAGGGCCCGAGTGGCCAGACCGATGCAGACGAGCCCGACGGCGACCGACCCGCCGAGCAGCCACGCCGTCGCCTCCGGTGTCCGGCTGTCCTCCGCGTGCTCGACGAGGCTGACCATCGCAGCACCTGCGGCAGCGATGCTCATCGTGAGGGGAAGATGGATGTACATCCACGTGGCAAGACGGAACCCGGACCGCGCCGGAACCCGGCGACCCAGCGCGTCGAAGTAGTTCCACCACAGGCCCATCCCGACCGCGAGTCCGAGCATCGCGACGGTCACGATGAGGGCGGTTCGCTCCTCGACCTCGCTCAGGCCCTCGACCACTCCGATCACGACCTCGCCGAGCACGACGATCGTGAAGAGTCCGAATCGCTCGACCATCGAGCTGCTCAGCCTCTCGCCGAACCCGCTCACGGTGTTCGATGCCGTGGACAGGAACCCTGCGACCGCCCACACGACGACGATGCCGCCCCAGATCGCGATCCGGGCGTCGTCGGACACTGCGATGCTGACGCCCAACGCGATCAGGGTGGCGAGCATCCCGACGAGGTAGCGCGTCGTGACCGCCCGATACGCCGGCTCGTCGATCCGGTGCACCACCCACCATTGGTACGTGTACCAGGCGAACAGGACGAGGTAGACGGACGCGAACGCCGGCCCGTCCTCGCCGGTCGCGTCGCCGGTGTACACCGCCATCAAGGCGATGAGCCCCATCTGCACGAAGATGTTCGTCCGACTCCGGCCGTCCTCGCGACCGTGCAGTTCGTGCCAGATCGTCCCGTTGAACCAGGCGAGCCAGATCAGGCCGAACACGACGGCGAAATCGCGCAGCCCGGTCCACGACACGTGGGTCGCGAGGTGATGCGCAGCCTGGCCGAGGATCACGACGTAGACCAGGTCGTAGAACAGCTCGAGGAAGCTGACCTCGCGGCTGTAGTCGACCTCGCCGTGCTTGCGCGGAGGACGGAAGAAGAACCGCCGCAGCGCCGCCCCCGGCCTCGCGATCTCGGTCGAGTTCGTGCTCATGTGCCCGATCGTGACGCGCGTCCGCCGTGGCCCGCAAGGGACAGGGTCTCTCCGTACACCCCGTTCGCGTGACCGCCTCGGTCAGTTCCACCAGAGCGGGTGGCGGGCGGCGAGGGCGCCGACCGTGAGCAGCGCAGCGATCTCCGCGATCTGCTCGATCGCGCCGAGGCCGTCGCCGACCACGCCGCCGAACGCCCGACGGAGCCAGACGGCGAGCGGGATGGTCACCACGATCACGACGCCGACGATGGGACCCACCCACCAGCCGGTCGCCAGCGCTGCCCAGCCGACGCCGGTGGCGACCCCGACGAGCGCAGCGCCGCGTCCGAGCCCGCGCGTGTACTCGGCGCCGAGTCCCTCCGGGGACGCTGCGGGACCCGAGCCCGCCATCGCCCCGACGGCGGCGGACCGTCCGATCGAGTGCGCCGCGACGAGCCCGGCGACGCCGGCGGCCGGGCCGAGCGTCGCCAGCGTGAGCATGCGCGCCACGATCGATCCGCAGAGAGCGGCGACGCCGTAGGTGCCGTGTCGTGAGTCCTTGAGGATCGTGCGCCGTTGCTCGACCGTCCAGCCGCCCATCGCGTCGGCCGAGTCGGCGAGGCCGTCCTCGTGGAACGCTCCCGTCAGGCCCACCCCGAGGAGCACGGCGATCGCCGCCGAGGGCCCCGGTGCCACGAGTTCCGACAACGCGACGTACACGAGCCCCGCCACCCCTCCGACGATCGCACCGACCGTGGGGAACCACGGCACGCAATCGGCGGTGTCGGCGGGACGGGAGAGCCGGACCGGGACGCGGGTCAGGAACTGAGTCGCGCCGAGGAAGGAGTGCATCACGGCCGCGGCCCGCCCGCCGGAGCGCTCACTCGGCGAAGAACTCGTCGAACGTGGCGACGTCAACCACGGACGCACAGG
>JBCCTP010000071.1:0-13161 GCA_039198505.1 Actinomycetota bacterium
CGAGCCGGTTCGCTCGACTGCCGAGGTTCCATCGGTGGAACACCGCCTCGTTCGGGATCACGAAGTCGGGGGTGAAGCCGTCCCCCCGAGCGCCCACGGCGTCGACGACCGAACAGAACACGACGCCGAGCAGCGGTCGCGACACGAACAGTTCGGTCATGTCGCGAGCCCAACCGACCGGGACCGTGCAGTCGTCGTCGGTGAAGCAGACGATCGGGCGGGAGGCGAGCTCGAGCGCGACGTTGCGCGCACGTCCGGCGCCCGGCGTGTCGAGTCGGACGTGCGTCAGCCGTCGATCGGCGGCGAACGGGGCGAGGAGTTCGACCAGTCGATCGTCGTCGTTCTGGTCGACGAGGATCAGCTCGACGTCCTCGGTCGGATCGACGAGCACCGTGGCGACCGCCCGAGCGACCGTCTCGTCGCGACCCTTCGTGCAGATGGCGACCGACACCCGCTCGGGGTCGATCCGATTGTCGTCGTCGGGTGTCGTGGTCGCGCCGGTGACGACGGGTCCGCCCACGCTCAGGCCGCCGACCGAGCGACAGCGGCCGACGGTCCGTACGGAACCGGCAGTCCCTCGTCGACTCGACGCTGGACCTCGACATCGGTCCGTCGGCTCATGAGTCGCTCCTCGAGGTGACGGCTCATCTTGGCGGTCGCAGGCTTCTTGTTGAGCCCACGAACCATCAGGCCGCCGTACTTGTAGAGCTTGTTCCGGCCGTGGTACCAGCGGGTCCGCTCGCGGGTACCCCACAGGCGCGCGGTCACGGGCCAGCCGCTCGACGTCTCGATCTTCCACTTCCGTCCGAAGTGCTCGAGGCTCGTTCGGTTCCACTCCTCGCACCAGCGGAGCTGCCAGTAGCCGATCTCGTTCTCGTCGAGAGCGATCATCGTGAGATACGTGATGCGGGCCGCCGGCTCGAACCAGACCCCGACACCCCGCTCGATCGCCGCGAGCGTGAGGTCCTCGTGGTCGCCGAACGTGATGAGGTTCTCGTCGAAGCCGCCGATCTCCCGGATCAGGTCGGCGCGGATCATGATGGTGTGGAACTCGAGCTGCGTGGTCTCGCGGCGCTCGAGCTGATCCTCGACCTGATCGACGTTGAGATACGAGTGATGCCGGTCGTTGGTCGTCATCACGCCGTCGTGGATCTCGATCGCACCGCCGGCGATGTGGATGTTGGCCGACTCGGGCTTCGGACCGTGGAAGATGAGCGGGCCGACCACTCCGGCGCCGGTCTCGTCGGCGCATTCGACCATCCGATCGATCCAGCCGGGGTGCGGGATGACGTCGTTGTCGACCGACACCACGAACTCGCGGTCGACGAACTCCATCGCCATGTTGCGGCCCTCGTTGCCGGTCAGGATGCAGTCGCGGTGGATCCAGACTCCTCCGGCGGCCTCGACCATCGTCTGCAGTTGCCGCCGGATCTCGTCGGGCGAGCCGCCGTCGACGTAGACGAGCTGAGCGCCCTCGGGGAGTTCGGCGAGGACGGCCTCGAGAGATCTCACCGCGAGGCTCCATCGCTGTCGAGGCACCACGATCACCGAGGTGCGCTCGCCCACCGACCGCTGATCCACCGTGTTGGAAGCGTTCTGCTCCACCCGCCACTCCTTCCGCCAGGAACCGCCGGGACCTCCAGCGGGTCCTCGAACGTACCGATCCCGGCACGAGCGGGGAACCCCCCGACGACGATCTTGAGGATGTCGTGAGATGGTCAGAGGGTGACCGAGCCGGACACCGTGACGGTGGTGTCGCCGCCGATCCACACCTCGCCGTCGGACGCCTCGACGTGGATCCGTCCGACCCGACCGAGGACCGTGCCCTGCGCGGCGACGTACGGCGTCTCGATCCGTCCGGTCGACGTGAGCCATTGGGCGACCGATGCGTTGAGGCTCCCGGTCACCGGGTCCTCGCGGATCGATCCGGACGCGTCGGGGAAGAACGCCCGGATCTCGAGGTCGGCGTCCGAGCCGGGCGCGGCCGGTCCGACGAGTCCCACGTCGAAGTCCGCGTGGGAGCCGGCCGGCGGGACGACGCCGAGCACCTCGTCAGCGGAGGCGAGCAGGATCGCCATCCAGCCGGGGCCGTTGTCGACCCAGTGGGCGTCGACGACCTGGTCGGGCGAGATGCCGAGGAGGTCGAGGCGCTGCGCGAGGTCGTCGGGGTCGACCGGCCCGAACCGGGAGCACGGTGGCGCCGCGAACGCGAGCCGGTCACCGGTTCGGCGGATCGGGATCAGCCCGGCTCCGCACTCCTGCACGACCCGGTCGGGGTCGATGGGTGTCCCGCCGGCGTCGAGCCACGCCCGACAGGTGCCGAGGGTCGGGTGCCCGGCGAACGGCAGCTCCCGTCCGGGACAGAAGATGCGGACGCGATAGTCGGCGTCGGGATCGGTCGGCGGCAGCAGGAACGTCGCTTCGGAGAGGTTCGTCCACTCGGTGAACCGCAGCATCTCCTCGGTCGTGAGACCCTCGGCCTCGTGGACGACCGCGACCGGGTTGCCGTGCGTGCCTCCCGTCGCGAAGACGTCGACCTGTCGGAACGGTCGGGTCACCCGAACGCGGTCGAGAACATGGCGAGGGTGCGGGTCCAGCTGCCCTCGGCTGCCGCCTCGTCGTAGGTGGGGTAGCCCGGCCACGTGTAGCCGTGATCGGCGCCGGGGTAGGTGACCACGTCGACGTGGTCGAGGTCTGCGACGGCGTCGAGGAACTTCCGGTGCATCGCGATCGACTGCACCTCGTCGGCCTCGCCGATCCCGAGATACAGCGGAGTCGTGATGCGATCGACGCCGAGATGCGGTGAGTCGGGCTCGTCGTCGACCAGGAACGACGGATGCCACCCGGCACCGCACACCACCCGCTCGCCGAACCGCTGCATCGACCGGACGACGGCCCGAGCGCCCAGGCAGAACCCGATCGTGGCGATCGGCGTGTCGTCGGCGACGCCGGCAGCGGCGAGCCCGGCGTCGAGATCGCGCTGGATCTGCTCGTCGGTCATCGAGGCGATCCAGCCCATGACGGTCGGTCGGGCCTCGGGGTCGGCCGCGAAGTCCTTGGGCTCGAAGTGCAGCAGCCGGCCGTGGCGGTGGTGGAGGTCGGGGGTGACCACGCGATACCCGTGATCGGCCAGCCGGGCCATGAACTGTCGGGTCGCCGGCCGTAGACCGGGGGCGTCGATCAGCAGTGCGACGGTGGGCCAGTCACCACCACCGATGGGCCCCTCGACCGGTTCTGTCACCACGACAGACATCGCGGTCCCGCCCGCAGCGTCGTCGCCGTCCGCGCCGTCGTCGACGCTCGTGTCGATCGTGTTCTCGACCACGTCCATGCCCCGACGCTAGTTCGGGGACCGCGATGCGCTGGTAGTCTCGTCGCCTGGTCAGCACGAGCCCCCCGATCGAGTCGGCGGGCCCGTCGTCGCCTGGACATCAACGATGCTGTCGAACTTCCTGAACATCTTCAAGATCGCCGACCTGCGCAACAAGCTGCTGTTCGTCGTCGCGATGGTCGTCGTCTACCGGATCGGCGTGGCCATCCGGGTGCCGGGCGTCGACCCCTTCGCGATCGAGCAGTTGCGGGCGGCCACCGATCAGCAGGGAGCGCTCAGCTTCCTGAACCTCTTCTCCGGCGGGGCCTTCGAGTCGTTCTCGATCTTCGCGCTCGGGATCATGCCGTACATCACGGCCAGCATCATCATGCAGGTCCTCGGCGTGGTGATCCCCAAGCTCGAGCAGCTCCAGCAAGAGGGTGCGGTCGGCCAGCGCAAGATCACCCAGTACACGCGCTACGTCACCATCGCCCTGGCCACGCTCCAGGCCACCGGCCTGGTGTTCATCTTCGGCACGGGCCGAGGCGAGGCGTTCTTCGGTGCCGGCGTGACCCCGTCGGTCGTGCTGCTGCCCAACGGCGTCTGGCCGCGGGGCTACCTCATCATCCCCACGCTCGTGGCCGGCACCGCCGTCCTCATGTGGATCGGTGAGCTCATCTCGCAGCGCGGCATCGGCAACGGCATGTCGATGATCATCTTCGCCTCCGTCGTGGCCACGCTGCCCGGCGGGTTCTGGGGGATCCTCGTCCAGAACAAGGAGTTCTGGTTCGTCGCCATGATCCTCCTGACGCTCGGCATCATCGCCGCCGTCGTGTTCGTCGAACTCGGGCAACGAAGAATCCCCGTGCAGTTCGCGAAACGTGTGGTCGGCCGTCGAATGATGGGCGGCCAGAACACCTACATCCCGCTCAAGGTCAACCAGTCGGGCGTCATCCCGATCATCTTCGCCAGCTCGATCCTGCTGCTGCCGGTCATCATGGCCAACGTGTTGGGCTCCGGCGAGGGCTGGCGCGGCGACATCGTCGACATCGTCGACGAGTACATCCTCGAGCCGACCAACGTGGTGTACATCACGCTCTTCGCGCTGATGGTCATCGCGTTCGCCTACTTCTACAACTCCATCGCGTTCGACCCGGTCCGCCAGGCCGACCAGCTGCGTCGCCAGGGCGGGTTCATCCCCGGTGTGCGCCCCGGCCCGCAGACCGAGCGGTACCTGGCCAAGGCGGTCAACCGCATCACACTGCCGGGCGCCGTGTTCATCGCCGTGGTCGCGATCCTGCCGTACATCCTGCTGCTGGCGGCCGACGTCAACAGCTTCGGGTTCGCCGGCACGAGCGTGCTCATCTCCGTCGGCGTGGCACTCGAGCTGATGCGCCAGATCGACAGCCAGCTCACCCTGCGGAACTACGAAGGATTCCTGAAGTAGGGCGCTCGGCCAGATGATCCCTGGTGCCCGACTGATCATCCTCGGGCGACAGGGTGCGGGCAAGGGGACGCAGTGCACGCGCCTCAGCCGGCACTTCGTCGTTCCGCACATCTCCACCGGAGACATGCTGCGCGCCGCCGTGCGACAGGGCACCGATCTCGGCCGGATGGCCAAGAAGATCATGGACGACGGCGGTCTGGTGGGCGACGACGTGATGATCGGGATCGTCCGTGAGCGGCTCTCGGCCAACGACGCCAACGTCCGGGGATACATCCTCGACGGCTTCCCGCGCACCATCGAGCAGGCCGACGCCCTCGACGAGATCGCCGGGCCCGAGAAGCCGATCGACGTGGTCCTCGACCTCAACGTGCCGCGCGAGATCGTCCTCGAACGACTCTCGGCTCGGCGGGTGTGCCGTGACTGCGGCACCAATTACACGTCGTCGGGCAACGATCCCGACCCGTGGATCTGCGACGTGTGCGGCGGCGACGTCAAGCAGCGCGCCGACGACACGCCGGAGTCGGTCAACCGGCGCCTCGACCTCTACGAGGAGCAGACCTTCCCGCTCATCAAGCACTACGGCGACCAGGGCCGTCTCGCCGTGGTCAACGGGGTCGGCCACCCCGACTCGGTCTTCGATCGCCTCGTGAAGGCGGTCGAGATGAACCGGCGCTGAGTTCGGGCAGACTCACCCCGTGGACTACGGAGAGCTGCCGCACGAGGTTCCGGCGAGCGCCGAGCTGCTGTTCGATGGCTATTGAGGCTTCTGCACCCGGTCGGCCGGATGGCTCGACCGGATCGACCGGCGTGACCGGGTCGAACTGCACGCGGCGCAGGCCCTTGGTGTCTGGGACCGGACGGGTCTCACAGCCGAGCAGACCGACGCGGCCGCCTGGACCGTCGCCGAGGTCGACGGCGAGCAGATCGTGGTGGGCGGGCCGAAGGCGATCGCCCTCCATCTCGCCGTCGCCTGGCAGACGAAGGCACCGATGTTCCCGTTCCGGGTCCCCGGTGTGACCCCGGTTCTCGACGGGATCTACGGCGTCATCGCCCGCAACCGTCGCCGACTGCCGGGCATGACGCCGTGGTGCGTCGAGCACGAGGGCGAGTGCGAGCCGGCCGACTGAGACGTCTGGTCCACCCCGACCGACTCAGTTGTTGGTCATCCCGCCGTCGACCTTGATGGTCTGGCCGGTCACGTAGGCCGCCGCGTCGGACGCGAGGAAGCAGATCACCTGGGCGATCTCGTCGGCGGTCCCCCACCGCTGCATCGGGACTCGCTTGACGAAGGTGTTGCGCACCATCTCCTCGCCCAGCTTCTCGAACGTCGACTCCCACATCTCGGTGTCGACGAGACCGGGGGCCACGCCGTTGACCCGCACACCTTTGTCGGCCCACTCGTTCGCCAGGTTCTTCGTGAGGGTGTCGAGCCCACCCTTCGATGCGGCGTAGGCGCCCTGCGTCGCGGCCGCACCGGTGGCCGCGGTCGACGACACGTTGACGACCGACCCCTGCGATGCGAACAGCGGCTTCGCGAAGGCGGCCGAGAGCAGAAACGGCTGGCGCAGGTTGACGAACAGCGTCTCGTCGATCGCCTCGCCGGTCGCCCGATGTGCCGGCTGGTTCCGTTCGACCGCCGCGTTGTTGACGAGGATGTCGATCCCCCCGAATGCTTCGAGCACCTCGGCGGCGATGGCGGCGGGTGCGTCGGGGTCGGACAGGTCGGTCGGCACGACGAGCGGATCGTTCGACAGGTCGGCGGCGATCGCCTCGAGCCGGTCGGCGCTGCGAGCGACCAGTGCGACACGAGCGCCGTCACGGTCGAGCTGCCGCACGGTGGCCTCGCCGATGCCGCGGCTCGCTCCGGTGACCACCGCCCGCTTGCCGGTCAGGTCGAGCCGCATCGTGGCGTCCGTGGTCCCAGTGTCCGTGGTCGAGGTGTCCATCTCGCTGCTCAGACGAGCTGCGACGGATCGGCGAGCAGCTGGCAGATGGTCTGGGTGAACTCGGCGGCCGGGGCTCCGTCGAGCACCCGGTGATCCCACGTGAGGCTGAGGGTCATCCGCTTGGCGACCTTGCCCTCGCCGTTCTCGACCACGAGCTCGTCGCGGATCCGCCCCACTCCGAGGATCGCAGCGTTCGGCGGGTTGATGACCGGTGTGAACGCGTCGACGCCGTACATCCCGAGAGCGGTGACCGAGAAGGTGCCACCGGTCGCCTCGTCGGGCGTGAGCGAGCCGGACCGTGCCGCCTCGGCGAGACGTGTGGTCTCGGGAGCGAGTTGGCCGAGCGACAGTCGATCGGCGTTCTTGACCACCGGGACGATCAGGCCCTCGTCGAGCGCGACGGCGAGACCCACGTGCACCTCGGGGAGCAATGCGATCCCCTCGTCGGTGACCTGGCTGTTGACCCGCGGATGCGACCGAAGAGCTCGGGCCGCGGCGGCGATCACGTAGTCGGTGAACCCCGGGGCGTTGCCGGCGTCCTTGCGCGCCGCCCGGTCGGCGACCACGGCGTCCATGGCCGCATCCATGGTGAGCGTCAGCTGCGCCATCTCCTGCAGAGATGCGTGCATCCGCTTGGCGATCGTGCCGCGCATGCCCGACAGCCGGATCGTCTCGGACGGGGGCTGCGTCGCCGGTGCCGATCCGCCGGTCCCCGCCGATCGGGGCGCGGCACCGGCTGCCACTGGCGCAGCAGCGGCGCCTCCGGCCAGCAGCGCGCGTACGTGTCGCGCCACCCCGTCGCGGCTGATGCGACCGTCGGTCGGGTCGGCGGGCACGCCGGCGAGGTCGACGCCGAGCAGCTCGGCGAGCTGTCGCGCCGCGGCGGTGGCCGGCGCATTGGCCGCTGCCGCCGCAGGTGGAGCAGATGTTGTCGCGACCGGTGCGGCCGGCGAAGGCGCAGCAGCCGGTGCCGCGGTCGCCGGCGCGGCGCGACCGGACGCGACCTCCTCGACGTCTTCCGACGTGATCCGTCCGCCCGGCCCGGTTCCGGCGACGGTCGAGATGTCGACCCCGAGCTCGGCCGCCACGCGACGGGCGTTCGGAGACGCGATCACCCGTCCGGTCGACGTGGTGGCGACGGCGGCCGCCACGGGAGCGGCCGGTGCAGCGGCTGCCGCCGGCGGTGCAGCGACGTCGGGCGCAGCCTCCGCGGGAGGCGGGCCGGACGGCGCCGCGGCACCGGCGGGCGCAGGACCGTCGGGGACGTCCTCGCCGTCGGCGTACACGGTGCCGATCACCTCGCCGCACGCGAACGTGTCGCCGACCGCGCCGGAGGGTCGGATGCGGCCCGAGATCGGTGCTTCGACCTCGGTCTCGGTCTTGTCGGTCTCGATCACCAGGACGGCCGACCCCTCGGTGATCTCGTCGCCGTCGCTGACGAGCCACTCGACGATCGTGCCCTCCTCCATGGTGAGGCCGAGCTTGGGCATCTGGAAGTCAGCGGGCATGTGGGTCTCCTTCTCGACTGACGGAGGCGCCGGAGGCGACGCAGGGGGTGGGGCGGTCGAATCGACCGTCGAGTGCGGCGATGGTGACGGCCGATTCGACGTCGATCAACACCGGTCCGGTGCGCTCGACGTGGGCGACGACGGTGGCGTCGGGGCCGATCGGCAGGTCGCGCTCGCCGTCGAACGCGAGGACGCCGGGACCGCGCCACTCGACCGATTCGCCGTCGACGAGGCGCCGGACGTGTTCGATCCCGACCGACTCGAACCGACCAGGGGACAGCGGGACGCGCAGGCAGCGCACGTCGTCGGCGGGTGGCGCGAGCGTGATCTCGACGCCGCCTCGACTGTGGCGGTCGAGGGGAGCGGCGCGTCCGGCCACGCTCGACAGGCCCGTCGTGGCGGTCTCGGCGACGGCGGCGAGGATCGACCGCACGGCCCCGGGGTCACTCACGGCGCGGGCCCCGACGAACGATCCCTCGACGAGGGCGAGGTCGACGAGGGCGACGTCCTCGGTCCGCTCGGCGCCGTCGATGCGCACGACGATCCGCTTGGTCGGCTGTGCGACCCGCTCACGCTCGACCGAACCCGACGCAACGAGGCCGGCTGCGACACCCGCCGTCGTCGCATCGAGTGCTCGTGGGTACACGTTGTTGGTACCGGTCGAGATGGCGATGAGGGGGACGTCGGGCCAGCCGGTGGCGACGTCGCGGCACGTTCCGTCGCCCCCCAGCGCGATGACGACGTCGACTCCGCGACGACGCATCTCGGCTGCCGCGGCGACCGTGTCGTCCCGACCGCCCACGACGTGGCCCGAGAGGAACTCGATGTCGACGGGCAGACCGTCGGCACCGACGACCTCGATCGACTCGACCGCACGACGTCCCAGACGGTGGGGGTCGTCGGCGACGACGATCGAGCGGGCGCCCGACTCGATCGCCCCCACGATGGCACGGTGGACGATCCCGATCTTGGTGGTGTCGGGTGTGTGGGCGGCGCCGCCCGTGAGTCGCCGGATGTCCTTCCCGGCGACCGGGTTCACGATCACGCCGACGGTCCCCGAGGAGGGGAGCGCAGCGTCGGACATGGCGTCGTGGTGGTCAGGCGGCCGCGCCCGGTCGAGCCATGACGTCGCGGATCCCGTCGGCGATCGACGCGGCGCTGGGCAGGTAGTGCTGTTCGAGTGCCGGGCTGAAGGGCACCGGCGTGAACGGTGCGGCGACCCGGGCGACCGGAGCGTCGAGATGGTCGAACGCGAACTCCTGGATCTGTGATGCGACCTCACCGCCGAACCCGCCGAAGCGCACGGCCTCGTGCACGATGATGGCCCGGTTGGTCTTGCGCACCGACTCGACGATCGTGTCCGTGTCGAGCGGCTGCAGCGTGCGCGGGTCGATGACCTCGCAGTCGATGCCGTCGTCGGCCAGTTTCTCGGCGGCGTCGAGTGCCTCGTTGGCCATGCGCCCCCATGCGACCACGGTGACGTCGGCACCTTCTCGGGTGACCTTCGCCTCGCCGAGGGGGACGACGTACGACTCCTCCGGAACGTCGCCGGTCATGCCGAGCAGCCGCTTGTGCTTGATCATGACCGTCGGGTTGTCCTCGCGGATGCACGACGTCATGAGGCCCTTCATGTCGTACGGGTTCGACGGGTACACGACCTTGAGACCCGGGATGTGGCAGAGGATCGCTTCGAGGCTCTGGCTGTGCTGCGCAGCGGCGGACAGACCGGCGCCGCCGGCGAGCGTGATCGTGAGGGGAAGCACGGCCTCACCGCCGAACATGTACTTCAACTTGGCGGCCTGGTTGACGATCTGGTCCATCGCCACGCACATGAAGTCCATGAACATCAGGTCGACGATGGGTCGGAGCCCCGACACGGCGGCGCCGACACCGAGGCCGATGATCGCCTGCTCGGAGATCGGTGTGTCGAAGCAGCGTTCCTCGCCGAACCGCTTCTGCAGGCCCGCGTAGGTCTGGAACACGCCGCCGAACGCGCCGATGTCTTCGCCGGCGCAGAACACGTCGGGGTCGTGCTCCATCTCGTGGGCGACGGCCTCGTTGAACGCCGCGACGTAGGGCAGCTTCCGTGGCTCACTCACGTGTAGACGCCTTCCGTGATCTGGCTCGCGTCGGGCAAGGGGCTCTCGTCGGCGAACTCGATCGCCGCGTCGATCTGTGCCCGGAGGTCGTCCCACACCGCGTCGACTGCGGCGCGATCTGTCGTCCCGGCCGCGATCATGCGGTCTTCGAACGTGAAGATCGGATCCTTCTTCTTCATCTCGGCGACCTCGTCGTCGGTGCGGTACTTGAGCCCGAGGTTCTGCACACCGTGGTGGTTGTAGAAGCGGTACGTCTTCGCCTCGATGAGTGCCGGACCGCCACCCTCGCGCGCCCGGGCGATCGCCTCGCCCGCGGCCTCGTAGACGGCCACGACATCCATCCCGTCGCAGATGACGCCGGGCATGCCGTAGCCGGCGGCGCGGTCGACGATGTCGGTGATCGCCATCGTCTTGTCGCGGGGCGTGAACTCGCCGTACTCGTTGTTCTCGCAGGCGAAGACGATCGGGAGCTGCAGGGCGCAGGCCATGTTGGCCGCCTCGTGGAAGGCGCCGATGTTGGTGGCGCCGTCGCCGAAGAACGCGACCGCCACGTTGCCGTTCTTCTTGTACTTGTTCGCGAGAGCCGCTCCGACGGCGATGGGCGAGCCGGCACCCACGATGCCGTTGGCACCGAGCATCCCGAGGTCGAGGTCGCAGATGTGCATCGACCCGCCCTTGCCCTTGTTGTACCCCGTGGCCTTGCCCATGAGCTCGGCCATCATCTGGTTGAAGTCGCCGCCCTTGGCGACGAGGTGGCCGTGGCCCCGGTGGGTCGACGTGATCTGATCCTCGTCGCTGAGGTTGCCGCACACACCCGCGGCCACGGCCTCCTCACCCACGTACAGGTGGAGGAAGCCGGGCAGTCGGTTCGACTCCATCAGCCGACCGGCTGCCTCTTCGAACAACCGGATCCTCACCATGCGACGGTGCAGATCGAGTTGTGTCTCGGTCGTCAGTTCCATCTCTCTCCGTTGGTCCGGTTCGTGGTCACGACGTCTCGCCGCGGGCCCAGCGCAGGCTGCGGCGGAGGATCTCGTAGTAGGCGGGCTGCTCCCACGAGCAGCGCTCGATCTGGGGGTAGTAGGGCACCATCGGGGCCATGTCGTAGTGACCCCGGCAGTGGCCGAGCGTGTTGTAGAGCACGGCGCCGTCGCCGAGCGGTCGCAGGTACATCACGAGGTGATGGTCGGTGCCACGCGTCTCGACCGTCCAGTCGGCCTCGGCGAATCCCTTGGCGTCGCCCGACCAGGTCGTGTGCAGGAGCTCGGTGAACGACTCTCGACCGTGATAGTCGGACAGGTACAACTCGTCGTCGGTCTCGAAGGGTTCGATCCCGGCGACCAGCCAGTGCGAGTCGTCGCTGACCTCGACGCGGTACGGCTGGATGGGCGGGTGCGCCACGAACTGACTGCCGAGCGTGTCGGACCACAGCGGCTGGCAGCGAGGCGCCTCGACGCCGTTCGGCATTCCGACATCGAGTGCCGCGTTGGTGCCGTGCAGGGCCACCCATCGACCACCGGCCTCGACCCACGACCGGATCGCCTGCTGAGCGGGCTCCGACGGGCGCACGTTGCACGTGTACGACACGAGGAACTCGCTCGCTGCGATGGCCTCGTGATCCTCGTAATCGGGCTGGACCCGCACGCGGATCTCCTCGTGCTCGCCGAGCAACTTCAGCAGCTCGAGGCGCGCGAAGTCGACGTCGTGGAAGTCGCCTCCGGCGACCAGCGTGACGTCGAGGCGGCTGCCTGGCTCGCTCATCGTCGACCGTTCAGTAGTTGACGCGCTTGACGAAGCCGCCGTCGACCGTGATGTTCACGCCGTTGACGTGCTTGGCGGCGTCGCCGGCGAGGAACGCGACGGCGTTGGCCACGTCCTGCGGCTCGCCGAGCGCGCCGCCGGGGTGCGTCTTCTCGGTGGCGGCGTAGAACTCGGCCATGTTGTCCTTGATCATGTTCCAATCGCCGCCGTCGACGAAGATCGGCCCGGGCGACACCACGTTGCAGCGCACGCCCAGTGCGCCGAGCACCTGGGCCTGACCGAGCGTCCAGTTGGTGACCGCAGCCTTGAACGCCGAGTAGCTGCCCGACCCGGAGCCGAAGTGCTCCATGGTGGCCGTGGTGCCGATCGACACGAGCGATCCACCACCGTCGGCGAGCGCCTCCTTGGCCGCGTCGACACCGTGGATCAGCGACATCAGGTCGATGTCCATGTTGTTCTGCCACTTGTCGAACGAGCGGGCCGGCTTGCCCGACGTGTTGTGGACGTACACGTCGATGCCGCCCAGCGCTTCGGCCGACGAGGCGACCCAGGCACGCACGGCGTCACCGTCGGCGGCGTCGCAGACCGAGCCGACGACGGTGCTGGACGCGCCGGCCGACATCGCCTCGACGGCGGCGTTCACGTCGTCCTCCGTGCGCGAACAGATGGCGACCGATGCGCCTTCGGCGACGAGCGTCTCGGCGATGGCGCGCCCGAGACCCTTGGTGGAGCCGGTGACCAGTGCCTTCTTGCCGGCGAGTCCGAGATCCATGGTGTTCCCCTCTTCGATCTGGTGGCGGTGCGTGCCCTGCGGCGCGGCGATCCGCCGAGTGCACGGGACGGGTGGGACCGTAATCAACCGTCCGATCATTTCTCCCACCGGGCGACGGAGACCCCGTCCGCCCGCTCGGGCACTCAGAGTTCGATGCCGGTCAGGTCGGATTCGGGGATCGAGCGGACCACGTCTCCCGTGTCCGGGTCGACCTGATCGACGTACGACGGTCCCGATGCGGAACGCCCGTTGGCGTCGTCCTCGGTGATGGTGAAGCGGCTCACGTCGAGCCACACGCCGTCGGGGTCGCTCGTGACC